>DATCXX010000065.1:0-5015 GCA_036565615.1 Gemmatimonadales bacterium
GGTCGGGTCGCGGCCGTCGAACAGGCCGCCAGCAGCCCCGCGAGTCCGGCCGTTTTCACCCTTGTCGCGAGTTTCCCGTGTCCCTGTGCCGTCACGCGTTCCTCAGCATTCTGGTTTTCACGGTGATCACCCCGGCCGGGACCAGCGCCCAGGTGCGCGCCGCCGGATCCGGCTTGGCGCCGCTTTCTCCCGCCGAGCGCAGCCGGGTCACTCGGCTGATGCGCACGCTTCCGCTCCGGCAGCGCATCGCCCAGCTGATCATGCCCTGGATCCCTGGAACCTACGCGGCGTTCGACGACCGGTCGCTGGAGAAGGTTCGCGGATGGGTCGATACGCTGCAAGTGGGGGGAATCATCGTCTCGGTCGGATCGCCGCTTGACATCGCCGCCACTCTCAACTTCTTCCAGCGCCGTGCACGCCTGCCGCTGCTGATCGCGTCGGACCTCGAAGGCGGCACCAGCATCCGGTTCCAGGGCGGCACTCCCTTCCCCACCAACATGGGCGTCGGGGCCGGCGGCCGAGTGCAGGATGCCTACGCCATGGGACGGGTCACCGCGCTGGAGGGCCGGGCGGCCGGCATTCACCTCACCTTCTCGCCGGTGGCCGACGTCAACAACAACGCCGCCAATCCGATCATCAACACCCGCTCCTTCGGCGGCAATGCCAAGGCGGTGGGTCGGATGGTGGCGGCGACGGTGCGGGGCATCCAGGACGCCGGCATGCTCGCCACCGCCAAGCATTTTCCGGGGCACGGCGACACCGACACCGATTCCCATATCGCCCTGCCGGTGATTCGCTCCGACTGGCGCCGGCTCGACTCCCTCGAGCTGATTCCCTTTCGCGACGCCATCGCGGCCGGCGTGCGGGTAGTGATGACCGCCCACGTCGCGATGCCGGGCGTGGTCGGCGACGCGGCGGTTCCCGCCACCCTCTCCCCGGAGATTCTCACCGGGATCCTGCGCGACTCGCTCGGGTTCAAGGGCCTGGTGGTCACCGACGCGCTCAACATGGGCGCGCTGGTCAACAGCTACGGCGCCGGAGAGGCAACCGTGCGGGCCTTCCTGGCCGGCAGCGACCTGCTGCTGATGCCCACCGATCCCCGTGCCGCCATCGACGCGATGGTCGAGGCGGTGGAGTTGGGCCGGGTGTCCCGCGCTCGCCTCGACGCGTCGCTCCGCCGGATGCTGGAGGTCAAGGCGCGCCTGGGGCTGTTCCGGCGCCGCACCGTGAACCTGGACAGCCTCGCCTACACCATCGGCCGGCGGGCCCACCGCGATACCGCGCTCGCGGTCTCGGCCCGCTCCCTGGTGCTGGTGCGCGACACCCTCGCCATGGTGGACAGTCTCCGCGCCGGCCCCCGGCGGATCGCGGTGGTGACGTATGCCGACGCCGGCGCCGCGCCGGTCGGTAGCTCCCTGATCGCGGAGCTGACCCGGCGAGGGCACCGGATCTCCTCCTTCCGGCTCACCGCGGCAAGCGGCCCGGCCAGCTACGATTCTGCCGCCGCGCTGGTCAAGGCCGCTCCCATGGCGCTGTTCGCCACCGCCATCCGGGTGGTGGCCTGGCGCGGCGCCATCGGCCTGCCCGAGCCTCTGGTCCGGGTGATCAACGATTCCAATGGAGACCGCCCCACCATGGTGGTGTCCTTCGGCACTCCCTATCTGCTGAGCCAGGTTCCCCGGGTCTCCGGGTACCTGATTGGATGGACCGACAACCCCCTCACCGAGGAAGCGGTCGCCGCCGCGTTGAGCGGCGCGGCCATCACCGGCCGGCTGCCCATCGAGCTGCCTCCGGCATATCCGCTGGGCTTCGGACTCCAGAAGCCGCGCCGGTGAAACTCGTCCGGCCGGCGCTCGCTGCCGCAGTGCTCATCGCCGGCTGCGGCCGGACGTCCGTGGTGACCACTCCGGTCCCTGCAGCGCTCAATCCGGTTTCCCGCCTGATCGATTCCGCCATCCGTGCCCGGGCGGCGACCGGCGCGGTGCTCGCGGTGTCCTGGCGGGGGCAGCGCTTCGTGTACGGGGCCGGCAAGCTCGCTCTCGACGATCCGACCCGCCCCGACGGCCACACGATTTACGACCTGGCATCCCTCACCAAGGTCATCGCCACCACCACCCTCGCGCTCCAGGCGGTCGAGGAGGGCAAGCTGGATCTGGATCAGCCGGTCATGCGCTACCTCCCGGCCTTCCGCGGATCCGGCAAGGAGCGGGTGACGGTTCGCCACCTGCTGACCCACTCCAGCGGGCTCCGGGCCGATAGCCCGCTCTGGCGCCTCACGCCCGATGCCGATTCGGCGCTCGGCTTCGTCAATGCCATGGCGCTCGATACGGCCCCAGGCGTGCGCATGGCCTACTCCGATATGGGCGCCATCGTCCTGGGCGAAGTGGTGGAGCGGGTCCTTGGCGGACGGCTCGACCGGCTGGTGCATGACCGGATCACCAGACCGCTGGGGATGGGTTCGACCGGGTTCCGGCCCCCCGAGATCGGGCGGGTTGCCGCCACCGAGTACGACACCGCCTGGCGCAAACGCGTGGTGCGGGGCGAAGTCCATGACGAAAAGGCGGCCTGGCTGCACGGGGTGGCTGGCCACGCCGGCCTGTTTGGCAGCGCGCTGGATCTGCTGACCTTCGGGGAGTGGCTGCTTGCACAGGTGCAGGGGGGCTCCGCCGTCGCCCGGGAGTTCGTGCGGCGCCAGGATGTCGTTCCGGGTTCTTCTCGCGCGCTGGGGTGGGATACGCCCTCCCCCGGGAGCAGCGCCGGGACCCTGCTCGGCCCGGGGAGCTATGGCCACACCGGATTCACCGGCACCAGCATGTGGACCGACCCCCGGCGCGGCCTGGTCATCGTCCTGCTGACCAACCGGGTCAACCCGACCCGTAACAACCCGGCCATCTTTCCGCTTCGGATCGCGGTCGCCGACGCGGTGGTCAGGCTTCTGGCACCGGAAATGCAACGTTGACCCTGCGCGGCGGTCCTCCTAGCTTTCTTCAGGTACGCCAAGGAGATGCACGATGAGCACGGTGGACGAGCAGGCCAGCACGACCGGAATCCAGATCATCCTCACGCCCCGGGCGGTGGATGAAGTGCTGAAGTTCATGGAGGCCGAGCAGGTGGAGCCCGCGGTGGCGGGGCTCCGGGTGAGCGTGCTTCCGGGCGGCTGCTCCGGCTTCAAGTACAGCCTGAATATCGAGGAACGCCCGCTGGACGACGACCACGTCCTGCCCATGGATCGGGTCCGGGTGTTCGTGGATGGCTTCAGCCTGCAGTATCTCAATGGCGTGACGGTGGACTACGTGACTTCCATGCAGGGTTCGGGTTTCACCTTCAGCAATCCCAACGCGACCGGCGGCTGTGGATGCGGGACAAGCTTTACCGCCTGATCGAGTTCGTATCAGCGAGTAGGGAGTCGCGAAGAGCGAAGAGGGAAAGGCCTTTCCTCTTCGCTCTTCGCTATTCGCTACTTCCTGACGGGGGGGGACAGGATGCGCAGCGCTGATCTCGTCGTCATCCTGGCCTATTTCATCCTGACCCTGGGCCTGGGGCTCTGGGTCACCCGCTCCCAGCGCACCGCGGGCGACTATTTCCTGGGCGCGCGTAACCTCCCCGCCTGGACCGTTCTCCTCTCCATCGTCGCCACCGAGACCTCCGCGCTCACCGTCATCTCGATCCCCGGAATCGGCGCCCGGGGCGATCTCACCTTTCTCCAGCTCACCTTCGGCTACCTGGTTGGCCGCTTCTTCGTGGCCCGGTGGCTCCTGCCGGGGTACTTCACCGGACAACAGGAGACCGCCTACGCCCGGCTGGAATCCCGGTTCGGGCCGGGCACCCGGCGGCTGATCTCGGCCTGCTTCCTCGTCACCCGGTTTCTGGGTGACGGGGTCCGCATTTTCGCCGGCGCAATTCCCCTCGCGCTGGTCACCGGCTGGAGCATCCCCGGGGCCATTCTCGCCATGGGACTGGTGACGCTGGTCTATACCTACTTCGGCGGGCTCAAGGCGGTGGTCTGGGCCGACGTGCTTCAGCTGCTGGTCTACGTGGCGGGCGGCATCGTCGCGCTCTGGATCGCGGCGGAGCTGGCCGGCGGATTCGGCCCGATGCTGGCGGAGGCCGGCCAGGCAGGCAAGCTGCGAATCCTCAATCCGGCGCTCTCGTTGAGCGCCCCCTACACCCTGCTGGGCGGGCTGCTCGGCGGCGCGCTCCTCTCGGCCGCCTCGCACGGCACCGATCACCTGATCGTCCAGCGGCTGCTCGCCACCCGTTCGCTCCAGGATGCCCGCTGGGCCCTGGTCGGGTCCGGGGTGGTGGTCATCGGCCAGTTCCTCCTCTTCCTCATGGTGGGCGTCGCGATCTGGGCGGCGGGGCTTGCACCCGATTCGCTTCCCGGCGATCAGGTCTTTCCCCGCTTCATCGTGGAGCACATGCCCTCGGGGCTGGCCGGCCTGGTGGTGGCGGGAATCCTCGCGGCCGCGATGAGCACCATCAGCTCCTCCATCAATGCGCTGGCGTCGTCGATGACCCACGACTTCTATGCCTCGATCACCGGACGCCGGGAGCCCGACCATCTGCTCAAAGTGGGCCGGATCTTCTCGGCGGTGTGGGGCCTCGGCCTGGTGGGCGGCGCGCTGGGATTCCACGCCTATGCCAGCGGCACCGACACCCCGGTGGTGGTGCTGGCGCTTTCCATCGCGTCGGTGACCTACGGCGCGCTGCTCGGTACCTACATCCTGGCCGGACGATGGCCCCGCGCCAGGGGACGCGACGTGGTGACTGCTACCATCGTGACCCTGATCGCCATGCTGATCGTGGTATTCGCCCGCCCGCTCTCGGCCCAGGCCGGGCTCGAGTGGCTGGCACCGGTCGGCCGGCTCGCCTGGCCCTGGTATGTCCCGCTGGGCACCGCGATTACCCTGGTAGTGGGCGCGGGCTTGAGTTACTTCCCCCGGGCCAGGGAGGCTGGGGCATGAGCGTGTACATCGGGGTGGACGCCGGAGGCACCAAGACCGCGGTGGTGGTGA
>DATCXX010000076.1:0-11955 GCA_036565615.1 Gemmatimonadales bacterium
GTGATCTTCTTGGAGAGGTCGCCGTTGGCGATCGCGGTGGCCACCTCGGCGATGTTGCGGACCTGCGCCGTGAGGTTGGAGGCCATGAAGTTCACCGAATCGGTGAGGTCCTTCCAGGTGCCCCCCACGCCCGGCACCAGCGCCTGCCCGCCCAGCCGGCCGTCGGTGCCCACCTCGCGGGCCACCCGGGTCACCTCCGACGCGAAGGCGTTGAGCTGATCGACCATCGTGTTGAGGGTGTCCTTGAGCTCCAGGATCTCGCCCTTCACGTCCACCGTGATCTTGCGGGAGAGGTCGCCCCGGGCCACGGCGGTCGCCACTTCGGCGATGTTGCGGACCTGAGCGGTCAGGTTGCTGGCCATCGAGTTGACCGAGTCGGTCAGGTCCTTCCAGGTCCCCGCCACGCCCAGCACCGCGGCCTGGCCGCCCAGCCGTCCCTCGGTACCGACTTCGCGCGCCACCCGGGTCACTTCCGCGGCAAAGGCGTTGAGCTGGTCCACCATCGAGTTGATGGTCACCTTGAGCTCGAGGACCTCGCCCTTCACGTCCACCGTGATCTTGCGGGAGAGGTCGCCCCGCGCCACGGCGGTGGTGACCTCGGCGATGTTGCGGACCTGGGTGGTGAGGTTGGCCGCCAGCAGGTTGACGTTGTCGGTGAGATCCTTCCAGGTGCCCGCCACACCGGGCACCGCCGCCTGGCCGCCCAGCCGGCCCTCGGTGCCGACTTCGCGCGCGACCCGGGTCACCTCCGAGGCGAACCCGTTGAGCTGGTCCACCATCGTGTTGAGCGTCTCCTTGAGCTGGAGAATCTCGCCCGACACGTTCACGGTGATCTTCTTCGAGAGGTCGCCCCGCGCGATCGCGGTGGCCACCTCGGCAATGTTGCGGACCTGCGCCGACAGGTTGCTCGCCATGAAGTTCACGTTGTCGGTCAGGTCCTTCCAGGTCCCGCCCACCCCCGGCACCTGGGCCTGCCCGCCCAGCTTGCCCTCGGTGCCGACCTCCCGGGCCACCCGGGTGACTTCGCCGGCGAAGGCGTTGAGCTGGTCCACCATCGTGTTGATGGTGTCTTTGAGCTCGAGGATTTCGCCGCTCACGTTCACGGTGATCTTGCGGGAGAGGTCACCCCGCGCCACCGCGGTGGTGACCTCGGCGATGTTGCGGACCTGGGCCGTGAGGTTGCCGGCCATCGCGTTGACCGAGTCGGTCAGGTCCTTCCAGGTGCCGGCCACCCCCGGCACCAGCGCCTGGCCGCCCAGCTTGCCGTCGGTGCCGACTTCCCGCGCCACCCGGGTCACCTCGGAGGCGAAGGAGCGCAGCTGGTCCACCATCGTGTTGATGGCTTCCTTGAGCTGAAGGATCTCGCCCCGCACGTCCACCGTGATCTTGCGGGACAGGTCGCCGCTGGCGACCGCGATGGTGACTTCGGAGATGTTGCGGACCTGGGCGGTGAGGTTGCTCGCCATCGAGTTGACGCTCTCGGTGAGATCCTTCCAGACCCCGCTCACCCCGGGGACCTGCGCCTGTCCGCCCAGCTTGCCGTCGGAGCCGACTTCCCGGGCCACCCGGGTGACCTCGGAGGTGAAGACCCCCAGCTGCTGGATCATGGTGTTGACGATGGTGGCCGAGCGGAGGAATTCGCCCTCCAGCGGCCGGCCATCGACGTCGAGCCGCATGGTCTGGGTGAGATGGCCCTGGGCCACCGCGGCGATCGCGCCGGTCACCTCGGTGGTGGGCCGGAGCAGATCGTCGATCAGGGTGTTGACCGAGGCTTCCATCTGGCCCCAGGCGCCCTTCGACTGGTCGAACTTGGCCCGCTCCCGGGTGCGTCCCTGCTTGCCGACCACCTGACCCACCCGCCGCAGCTCGGTCGCGATGGTCTGATTGGCGGAGACGATCTCGTTGAAGGTGTCCGCGATCTTGCCGTCCATCCCGGTCCAGGTACTGGGAAGCTGGACCGAGAAGTCGCCGGCGCGCACCCGTTGCAGCGCCTCGAGCAGCAGGCGCCGGTCCAGGGCTCCGTTTTCTTCAGGGACTAACGTCTGCGTGGGACCACTGGTCCGGCCGGCGCGCTTCATGAGGGGGACTCCGCATAGGGATATGACCGTACCCCGCCCCGGCCGGTCTCGGCCTGGAGCGCTCAGGATACGGCCACCATCCGGATCGCCGCAGCGCTTCGATCCGCGACACCGTGGCCGGCGTCACCTATGTCCGTAATCTATCTACAACTCGGAGTTGGGCCAGAGAGCGGGGTTTGAGAACCCCCGGAGCGGTTTGACAAAGGGTCCGGGGGGAGGCAGAATCGGGAATCCCGAGACCAAAGGAGGCGGCCGTGAAGATCTACGGCCCTGACGCGATTCGAAACGTGGCCGTGGTCGGCCACGGGGCGAGCGGCAAGACCACGCTGGTGGATGCCCTCGCCTTTGTTTCCGGCTCGAGCCGCCGTCACGGCTCCATCAAGGACGGAACCACTCTCACCGACACCTCCCCCGACGAAATCGAACGAAAACACTCCATCTCCCTCGGCGTCGGCATCGCCGAGTGGATGAACGTCAAGGTCAATCTGCTGGACACCCCGGGCTATCTGGACTTCTTCGGCGAGGTGGTCTGCGGCCTCTCGGTGGCCGACGCTGCGGTGGTCGTCCTGTCGGGGGTCAGCGGGGTGGAGGTCGGCACCGAGAAGTGCTGGAACGCTTGTGACCACTATCACTTGCCCCGCATCCTCTTCGTGTCGGGGATGGACAAGGAGCATGCCAATTTCGAGCGGGTGTTCAACGACATCCGGGAACACCTGACCCCCAAGGTGCTCCCTGTCGAGATTCCGGTCGGCGATGGACCCCAGTTCCGCGGGATCATCAACCTGCTGACCCAGACCTGCCAGCTGTTCAAGCCGGGGTCCAAAGCGGGGGAATACGAGGAGGTGCCGGTCCCCCCCGAGTACCAGGACGCCTTCACCCGATACGAGGAGCAGCTCACCGAAGCCGTGGCGGCAACCGACGACGAGCTGCTGGAGAAGTACCTCTCCGGGGAGAGCATCCCCCGCGAGCAGGTGGTCCCGGCGATGAAGAAGGCGATGCTGGCCGGGGAGATCGTTCCGCTCTTCTGCGGCAGCGGCGAGCTCCAGCACGGGGTCCGCCCCCTCCTCACCGAGATGGTCGAGCTGTTCCCCTCACCGGCCGAGACTCCTCCGCCCATGGAAGCGCCTCTGGTGGGGCGGGTCTTCAAGACGGTCTCCGAGCCCCACGTGGGTGACGTGTCCATCTTCCGGATTTACAGCGGGCGGATCAAGAACGGCGACGAAGTGTGGAATGCGGAGCACAGCGTCGCCGAGAAGCTCAACCACCTGTCGGTCCAGCAGGGCCGGGAGCGGCAGGAAGTGGCCGAGCTCAGTCCGGGCGATATCGGGTCGGTGGCGAAGCTCAAGGACACCCACACCGGCGATACCTTCTCCCGGCGGGACCGTCCGGTGCGGCTGCCCCCGCTCGAGTTCCCCGAGGGCGAAGCCACCTCGGCGGTGATGGTGAAGCAGCGCGGGGAGGAGGACAAACTGGCGGCGGGGCTGCACAAGCTCCACGAAGAGGATCCCACCTTCCACTTCGAGTACAACTCGGAGCTGGGCCAGACCCTGATCCACGGGATGGGCGAGCGCCACCTCGAGATCCTGCTGGGCCGCCTGGCCCGCAAGTACGGCGTGCACGCCGAGCTTACCCGGCCCCGGGTGGCCTACCGGGAGACCTTTCGCGGCATGGCGGAAGGACAGGGCAAGCACAAGAAGCAGAGCGGAGGACGGGGGCAGTACGGCGACGCCCACGTGCGGATTTCGCCGCTGGCCCGGGGCTCCGGCTACGAATTCGTGGACAGCATCGTCGGCGGGGTGATTCCCAACAAATTCATCCCCGCGGTGGACAAGGGCATCCAGGAAGCGGCGCAGCGGGGCCCGATCGCCGGATATCCCGTGGTGGATTTTCGCGCCGAGTGTTTCTTCGGCTCCTACCACGACGTGGACTCCAGCGAAATGGCCTTCCGGATGGCCGGGATTCTGGCCTTCCGGACGGTGAGCGCCAAGGCCAGGCCGGTGCTGCTCGAGCCGATCATGGCGGTGGAGGTCTGGGCGCCGTCCGATCTGCTGGGCGATGTGCTGGGCGACCTCTCGCCCCGGCGGGGCCAGATCCTCTCCACCGAGCAGGACGGACGGCTGACCAAGATCAATGCCCTGGTGCCCCGGGCCGAGCTGTATCGCTATTCCACCGCGCTCCATTCCATCACCCACGGCCGCGGCACTCACCGGGAGCGCTTTCACGGCTATGCCGAAACACCGCCCGAAGTTGCCGCGAAAGTGGCGAGCGAGCACAAGCGGGAGACGACCGGCGAAGCGGAATAGCGCCGTGGACCAGCGTCCGCTCATCATCGGGGTCGTAGGGGGCTCGGGGTCGGGGAAGACCACCGTGACCCGGGCCATCTACGATCTGCCCGGGGTGGAGGCGGTCTTCATCGACCAGGATGCCTATTACCGGGACCTGTCCCACCTGCCGCTGGCCGAGCGCAAGCGGGTCAATTACGACCATCCCGATGCCTTCGACACCGAGCTGCTGGTCCGGCATCTGACCCAGCTCCAGGGCGGGGAGGCGGTGGACAAGCCCACCTACGACTACGCCGCGCACACCCGCGCGGCCGCGACCCAGCGGACCGAGCCGAAGCACGTCATCCTGGTGGACGGCATCCTGCTGTTCGCCGATGCCCGGCTCCGGCCGCTCTTCGACATCAAGATCTACGTGGACGTGTCGGAAGACGTCCGCTTCATCCGCCGGCTCCAGCGGGACACCGCCGAGCGGGGGCGCAGCATGGAGGACGTGATCCGGCAATACCTGGCCACGGTGCGGCCCATGCACCTCGAGTTCGTGGAGCCCTCCAAGCGCTACGCCGACATCATCATTCCGGAGGGCGGATTCAACCGGATCGGGATCGAGATGATTCAGGCCCGGGTCCAGCTCGAGATCGAAAAGCGTCAACGGTCAACAGTCAACGGTCAACGGGAACTGTGATGAACCGCGCCATCGGGATACTCTTCTTGTTGTTGCCAGTCGTCCAGCCGTCCAGCCGTCTAGCAGCACAACGCCCCCCCGTCGCGATCACCACTACCGACGCCTTCGATGCCAGGACCATTCCCGCGTATCGCGGGACCCACCCCGACGTCTACGCCTACATCGACGGGCACCAGGCGGAGCACCTCGCCCACCTGCAGCGCTGGCTCAGGCAGCCGTCGGTGTCGGCACAGAACCAGGGAATTGCCGAGATGGCCGAGCTGGTGCGCGGCGACCTCCGGGCGCTCGGTTGCCGGGAGTCGGAGCTGGTCCCCACCGCGGGCCACCCCGGGGTGTTTGCGTCCTGCGACGAGGGGGCGTCGAAGACCCTGCTGATCTACATGATGTACGACGTGCAGCCGGTCGAGCCCTCGGAGTGGCGCTCGCCGCCGTTTCAGGCCGCCGTGGTGGATCACGGGCTGGGCCGGGTCCTCATGGGCCGCGGGGCGACGAACCAGAAGGGCCCCCAGCGCGCGTTCCTGAACGCGGTCGCGGCGATCCGCGCCGTGAAGGGCAGGCTGCCGGTGAATCTCCTCTTCGCGGTCGAAGGGGAGGAAGAGCTCGGCTCGCCCAATTATCCCCAGGTCATCGACAAGTACGAGGCGCGGTTCCGCGCCGCCTCGGGCGTGTTCTTTCCCTTCAACGCCCAGAGCGCGAACGGCGACGTGGCGATGTTCCTCGGCGTGAAGGGGATCGTCTCGTTCGAGCTGGAGGCCCGGGGCGGCCCGCAGGGCGGTCCCACCCGCGCCGAGATCCACGGTTCCTACAAGGCCATCACCGACTCGCCCGTGCTGCGGCTGGTGCAGGCGATGGCCTCGCTGACCTCGAAGGACGGCAACACGATTACGGTCCCCGGCTACTACGACCGGATTCGCCAGCCGTCGCTGGAGGAGCAGCGGCTGCTCAACGGGCTCCTGCCCGCCTGGACGGCGCAGGAGGCCGGGCTGCGACAGGCGATGGGGGTGGAGCGGTGGATCGGCGGGATGCAGGGCCGGGCCACCCAGCTCGAATACCTGTTCAACACCACCCTCAACATCGACGGGATGTGGGCGGGCTACACCGGGCCGGGGATGAAGACCATCCTTCCCCACCTCGCCACCGCCAAGCTGGATTCCCGGCTGGTCCCCGATCAGACCCCGGATGAAGCGCTCCGGCTGATCCGGGCCCACCTCGATGCCCAGGGTTTTCGCGACGTGGCGATCCGGAAGCTCTCCGGATACCCTCCGGCCCAATCCAGCGTGGAGGCGCCGCTGGTGCGCGCCGCCATCGGGGTCTTCAACAAGGCGGGCCTGACCCCCAGCGTCGCCCCCCGCCTTGCGGGGAGCGCACCCTACTACGTTTTCACCGAGCGTCTCAAGCTGCCGATGGTGGCCGCCGGGCTCGGATATGGAAGCGGCGCGCATGCGCCCGACGAATTCATGGTGATCGAGCCCCGGGCCGGCTCCCGGCTGGCCGGGCTCGCCGGGATCGAAAAATTCTACGTGGACCTGCTCTACGCTCTCGCGGAGGTACGCTGATGAAACGCCTCGCCCTGCTCCTGGCGGTCTCGGTCCCGGGAGTCCTGCCCCTCCGGGCCCAGGAACGGCCCTCCGACACCCTGCTGACCGTGGCTCGCTATCTCGACTATGAGACCGTGCTGGACCCCCGGGTCTCTCCCGACGGCTCCCAGGTGATCTTCACCCGGCGGTCGGTGGACAAGATGAAGGACAGCTTCGAATCCACCCTCTGGATCATGAGTGCCGACGGGGGCAAGCTCCGTTTTCTGAGCAAAGGCTCCAGTCCGGTCTGGTCGCCCGACGGCAGCCGGATCGCCTTTCTCATGGAGGGGGAGCCGGGCGGCAATCAGCTCCACATCCGGTACATGGATGCGGAAGGCGCCGTGACCCAGGTGACCCGGGCGCTCAAGCCCCCCGCGAACCCGAGCTGGTCACCGGACGGCAAGTGGATCGGCTTCAGCATGTTCGTGCCCAGCGACCCGGCCTGGAAGATCGACATGCCCCAGGCGCCCTCCGGCGCGCAGTGGACCAAGGCTCCCAAGATCGTGGAGACCCTCCACTACCGGGCCGACCGGACCGGGTATCTCGAGAACGGCTACACCCACCTGTTCGTGGTGCCGGCCACCGGCGGGACCCCCCGTCAGATCACCCGGGGAGAGTGGAACGTGGGCGCCCGGGGGAGCGGACTGCCCGGCGGGGTCGGATTTGCCTGGCTCCCCGACGGCCGGACCGTGATCGTGGACGGCAACGATGCCTCCGACGCCGAGCGCCTGTACCGCCGCTCCAACCTGTACGCGGTGGACCTGGCCAGCGGCGAGAAGCGGCGGCTCACCACCCAGGATGGCAGCTGGTCCAATCCGGAGATTTCCCCCGACGGCAAGCTGATCGCGTTCACCGGCCAGCCGGCCGGAGTCTACAGCTATCACACCGACGATCTCTACACCGTCGCGCCCGACGGCTCGGGCATGACCCTCCGCTCCCCGGGACTCGACCGGGATCCCGGCGGCGTGGTCTGGGCCCCGGACGGCAAGGGGCTGTATTTCGTGGCGCAGGACCGGGGTACCAGCAACCTGTGGTATGCCGCCCTGGGCGCCGCCCCCCGCCAGGTCACCAGCGGGACCCACATGCTGGGCACGCCCTCGCTCTCCAAGAGCGGGATCGCGTTTGCGGTCCGCACCAATCCTTCGCTTCCACCGGACGTGGTGCGCATCGATCTCAAGAAGCCGTCCGCCATCACCCAGCTCACCGAAGTCAACGCCGACCTGTTGACCGGCACCCGGGTGGGCGAGGTCGAGGAGATCTGGTACACCAGCTCCGGCGGCGCCCGGGTGCAGGGCTGGCTGGTCAAGCCGCCGTCCTTCGACCCGGCAAAGAAGTATCCGCTGATTCTGGAGATTCACGGTGGTCCCCACGGGATGTACAACGTGGGCTTCAACTACTCCTTCCAGAACTTCGCGGCCAACGGCTTCGTGGTGCTGTATACCAACCCGCGGGGCAGCACCGGCTACGGCAGCAGCTTCGGCAACGCCATCTTCCGCGCCTATCCCAGCGTGGACTACGACGATCTCATGGCGGGCGTGGACACCGCCATCGGCCGGGGCTACATCGACGACAAGCGAATGTTCGTGGGCGGCTGCTCCGGAGGCGGCGTCCTCTCCAGCTGGGTGATCGGCCACACCGACCGCTTTGCCGCCGCCGCGGTACGCTGCCCGGTGATCGACTGGCTCAGCTTCGCGGGCCAGACCGACATCCCGCTGTTTACCTACAATTTTTTCGAGAAGCCGTTCTGGGAGGATCCGGCGGCCTGGCTCAAGCAGTCGAGCCTCATGTACGTGGGCAACGTGAAGACCCCCACCATGCTGATGACCGGCGTGCTCGACCAGCGCACCCCGATGCCCCAGACCGAGGAGTATTACTCGGCCCTCAAGATGCGCGGGGTGCCCGCGGTGCTCCTCCGGTTCGAGAACGAGTGGCACGGCACCAGCTCGAGGCCCTCCAACTGGATGCGTACCCAGCTCTACATGATGAGCTGGTACAACAGATGGGGTGGGCCGAAGCCGACCGTCCCCGTGGGCGGGCAATGATGACAAGGCAACAGGCAACAGGCAACAGGCAACAGTTGCTGATGGCTGAGGGCTGATGGCTCTCCAAGCCGTCGGCGTCTCCGTCCCTCGCAAGGACGGACTGGGCAAGGCCACCGGCGCGGCGCGCTATGCCGACGACCTGACCTTTCCGGGGATGCTCCACGGGCGGACGATCCGGAGCACCATTCCCTGCGGCAGCATCGCCGGCATCCGCCGGGACTTCGATCCCGCCGGGTTCACGGTGGTGGACTGGCGGGATATTCCGGGCCGCAACGTCGTCGCCCTGCTGACCGAGGACCAGCCCTGCCTGGTGGAGCGCGAGGTGCGGCACCAGGCCGAGCCGGTGCTGCTGCTCGCCCACGAGAACCGCGAAGCCCTGCTGGGCGCCGCGGTCCACCTCGAGTATCTGCCGGGGATGCCGGTCTTCGATCCGGAACAGTCGCCCCGAAGCTTCAAGGACATCCTGATCGAGAAGGGCAACCTCGCGGCGGGATTTGCCAAAGCCCACCGGGTGGTCGAGGGCACCTACCGCACCGGCCACCAGGAACACGTGTACATCGAGCCCAATGGGGTGATCGCGGTGCCGGAAGACGGCGGGATCGCGGTGCACGGCTCGATTCAGTGTCCCTACTACGTGCACAAGGCGCTGGTGACCCTGCTGGGCGATGCGGTCAGCCAGGTGCGAGTGGTGCAAACCGAGACCGGCGGCGGCTTCGGGGGAAAGGAGGAGTATCCCTCGATGCTGGCGGGACACGCCGCGCTGCTCGCGCTCAAGGCGCGGCGCCCGGTCAAGATCGTCTACGACCGGGTCGAGGACATGGCGGCCACCACCAAACGGCACCCCGCGATCGTGCGGCACCGCACCGCGGTGGCCCGGGACGGCCGGCTCCTGGCCATGGAGATCGAGGTCATCCTCGACGCCGGCGCGTACGTCACCCTGTCCCCGGTGGTGCTCTCCCGGGGGGCGATTCATGCCGCCGGCCCCTATCGCTGTCCTAACACGCGCATCTCCGCCCGGGCGATGTTCACCAACACGCCGCCCAACGGCGCCTTCCGCGGGTTCGGCGCGCCCCAGACCGAGTTCGCCGTCGAGGTCCACATGGACCGGATCGCCGAAGCGCTGGAGATGGACCCGGCCCGGCTGCGGGACCGCAACGCGCTCCGCCCCGGCGACACCACCGCCACCGGCCAGGTGCTGGGCCAGGACTGCAGCGCCCGCCAGGTGCTCCGGGCCGCAGTCCGGAAATCGGGATACCGCCGCAAGCGGAAGGCCTTTGCCGGGACCGGTCGGGGGATCGGCCTGTCCCTCTACTACCACGGCTCCGGGTTCACCGGCAGCGGGGAGCTCAAGCTGGGGTCGCGCGCTTCGGTGGAGCTGACCGCCAGCGGAGTCCGGATTCTCACCTCGAGCACCGAGATCGGCCAGGGCACCCGCACGATGCACGCCCAGATCGTCGCCGATGCGCTGGGCGTCCCCTACGAGCAGGTGGAGGTGGCCCAGCCCGACACCGGCGTAGTGCCGGACAGCGGCCCCACCGTCGCCTCCCGCACCTGCATGGTCGTGGGAGGCATCCTGGAACGGGCCGCCCGCGAGCTCAAAGAACGGCTCGGCGGGGTCGCGCCGGAGGAGTACTTCCGCCGCCATGGCCCGGTCCGGGTGACCAAGGAGTACGAGCAACCCGACTGGATCCGCTGGGACGAAGTGGCCTACCGGGGGGATGCCTACGCCACCTACGGCTGGGGCTGCGACGTGGCCGAAGTCGAGCTCGACCGCGACACCTGGGAGGTGCGGCCCCGCCGGGTCACCGTGGTGGCCGATGTGGGCAAGGCGATTCATCCCGCCCTGGCCACCGGCCAGATCGAGGGGGGAACTGCGCAGGGCGTGGGATACGCCCTGCTGGAGCAGGTGACCATGCGGGACGGGGCGATGGCCAACGCCCAGCTCACCAACTACCTCATTCCCACCACGCTCGACATGCCGAGCCTGGACGTCGTGCTGGTCGAGAATCCCTACCCGGGCGGGCCCTCGGGCGCCAAAGGGCTGGGGGAGCTCCCGATGGACGGTCCCGCGCCGGCGCTGGTGAACGCCCTGCGCCACCTCGGTCTCGACCTGCGCAGCATTCCCGCCCTCCCGGAAGCGATCATGGAGGCGGCGTGCGCATCACCCTGAACGGCACGCCCAGGGACCTGGACTGTCATCCGGCCGCGCGCCTGCTCGATGTGCTTCGGGAGGAATGCGGCCTCACCGGAACCAAGGAAGGCTGCGGGGAAGGGGAATGCGGCGCCTGCACCGTTCTGATCGACGGCGCCGCGGTCTGCAGCTGCCTGGTCCCTGCGGCCCAGGTCAGCGGAGCCAGCATCTCCACCATCGAAGGCCTGGGCGACGACCACCCGTTGCCGCGCGCGTTCATGGATGAGGTGGGCGCCCAATGCGGTATCTGCACTCCGGGCATGATCATGACCGCCGTCACCCTGGGCCCCCGGCCGTCGCTCGCAAAGATCCGGACGGCGCTGGCCGGGAATCTCTGCCGCTGCACCGGCTACGAGGCGATTTACCGGGCGATCCGGAAACCGTGAGAACGTCCATTTCTTCGCTCGAGGTCCTGGAGCCCCGCACTCTGGCCGAGGCGCTCCGCATGCTTCGCGACGAAGCGGGAGTGGTGCCGCTGGCGGGGGCAACGGATTTGTACGTGGCGCTCAACTTCGGCACCCTCGAGCCCCGCCGGTTCGTGAATCTCTGGGGTCTGGGCCCGCTCCGCCGGATTGCGATGCGGGGGAACACCCTCTCGATCGGCGCGCTGGCCACCTACACCGCGATGATCCGCTCCCGCCAGGTGCAGCGCCGCCTCCCGATGCTGGCCCAGGCCGCCCGCGAGGTGGGTGGCATGCAGATTCAGAATCGGGGGACGCTGGGCGGCAACATCGCCAACGCTTCGCCCGCCGGCGACACCCTTCCGGTGCTGGCCGCCGCCGAGGCGATGGTCGTGCTCCGCAGCGCATCGGGAGAGCGGCGAGTGCCATTCGCCGGATACTATACCGGGTACCGGGAGAGCCTCCGGCGCCCCGACGAGCTGATCACGGCGGTCGAGGTGGGCCCGATCGAGGGAGCCCAGTGGTTCCGCAAGGTCGGCACCCGCGCCGCCCAGGCGATCTCCAAAGTGGTGATGGCCGCGGTGCGGGGCCCCGCGCCCCGGGTCGCGCTCGGCAGCGTCGCCCCGACCGTGATCCGGCTTTCCCGGACCGAGCGGGCGCTGGCGGACGGAGCCGGCATCGAGGCCGCCGCGGCCATCGCGG
>DATCXX010000094.1:0-5621 GCA_036565615.1 Gemmatimonadales bacterium
GGCGGCCCGGTCATCGCCGAGGAACGGATCAGGATCGGACACCGCTCGGTCGTCGGCGGGCCCGAGCTTCCAGCCACGGTGAGCGCCCCGGTGATCGAGCTCGCCGCCGGCGCCACCGTCTATGGGCAGATCAGCGCGCCGCTCGGCGCCAGGACGTTTTAGAAGTAGCCATCAGCTATCAGCCGTCAGCCTTCGGTCTCGCCGACGGCTGAGGGCTGAGGGCCTTCAGAAGAGTTCCAGTGTCAGATTGCGCGGCGGCCTCAGTGCCTCCTGCACGATCACCCGTACCTGGCGCACCTGCACCGGCGCAATCCGGTCCAGCTTCCGGTATCCGATGGTGCTGCCCCGGCTGAGCGGCAGCCATGGGCCACCCAGCGAGAGCTCCCGAACCCCATCCGATCCGGTCACGTCGTAGCGGGCCACCGCCTGGCCCCGGGTTATGTCTTCCCGGAGGCTCACGATGCTGACCGGGACACTCCGGCCCAGGTCCACGTCGAAAAGCGTGACACCTGCTCCGGTGCCGGCGGTTCGGAGCCGCCGCCCCCGGGCCAGGTCGGTGGCGAAGAGGGTGTCGAGGCTCGCCCGCATGCCGCGGAGCCGGGCGACGTCGGTATCGTGGAGCAGTCCCTCCCGGGTGGGCGGGACGTTGAGCAGCAGCTTGGAATTGCGGCCCACCGAGCTGAAGTAGAGCTGCACCAGGTTCTCCACCGTGCGCACCTTTTCGTCTTCGGCGGGGTGATAGAACCAGCCCGGCCGGATGGAGACGTCGGTTTCTCCCGGGCGCCAGACCGTTCCGGCGGGGTCGCCCTGCTGGAGCGCCTCGATGATCCCGGGCCCGCTGGCCCCGGGATAGGGCACCGCGGCGGGGTTCATGGTGGACCAGTTGGTGCTGCCGGCCGAGCCGATCTCGTTCCCGATCCAGCGGATGTCGGGACCGGCGTCGGAGAAGATCACCGAGTCGGGCTGGAGCCGCTTCACCAGGCCGAACGTCCTGGGCCAGTCGTACACCTGGCGCCGGCCGTTGGGGCCTTCGCCGTTGGCGCCGTCGAACCAGACTTCGTGAATGGGGCCGTAACGGGTGAGCAGCTCGCTGAGCTGCTCCATGTACATGTCGTTGTAGCGGGGCGAATCGCCGTAGGCCGGCGCGTTGCGGTCCCAGGGCGAGCAGTAGAGTCCCGGCTTGAGCCCTTCGGCCCGGCAGGCGTCCACGAATTCGCGGACCAGGTCACCGCCGCCGCCGCGCCAGGGACTCCGCGCCACCGAGTGGGTGGTGGTGCGCGAAGGCCAGAGACAGAAGCCGTCGTGGTGCTTGGCGGTGAGCACCGTGGCCCGAAACCCGGCGGCCCGTGCCGAGCGGGCCCACTGCCGGGCATCCAGCGCGCCGGGGGCGAAGATCGCGGGGTCTTCGGTGCCGTCGCCCCATTCCCGGTCGGTGAAGGTATTGACCCCGAAGTGGAGGAACAGCGCCAGCTCGTCCCGCTGCCAGGTCAGCTGGGCCGGCGACGGGACCGGAACCGCGGATTGGGGCCGCCGCCAGGGCAGCATCGCGGCCGCCGCGCCCGCCAGAAGAGTTCTTCGATCCATGCTACTCCTCAGTCGGTAATCCTGGCGCCTGCCCAGATAGCCCACAGATGTCACCGATGAACAACTGATGGGCCGGAGACCGGAAAACATCAAGTCTCCCGTGTCGGCTCGAGAGACGTTTGACTGGGAGCAATCTGATTTTGATCTGTGTCATCTGTGGGTAACATGTCC
The DNA here is from genome assembly GCA_036565615.1 of Gemmatimonadales bacterium. GTDB lineage: Bacteria > Gemmatimonadota > Gemmatimonadetes > Gemmatimonadales > GWC2-71-9 > JABFSM01. The sequence goes on from DATCXX010000094.1 coordinate 1,756, forward strand.
AGGCGCATTGAACGCAGACCGGATTACCGGACCACGAGATCTCCCCGAAGCCGGATATCGCGGGAGGAGCTGCCCACCAGCACCCGGAACGTCCCCGGCTCGACCACCCAGCGCATGTCGGCATCCAGCATGCGAAGCTGCTCCGGCCCCAGCGCAAAGCTCACCTCCCGTTCTTCCCCCGGCCCGAGACCGACGCGCTGGAAACCAGCCAGCATCAGCACCGGCCGGGCCACGCTGGCCAGGACGTCACGAACGTAAAGCTGCACCACTTCGTCTCCCGCCCTGGTGCCGGTGTTTCGCACCCGGAGTCTCACCTCGGCCCGCGCATCCGCTCCGGTCTCTCTGGGAGTGATTCGCAGATCGGAGTATTCGAACCTGGCATAACTCAGCCCGAAGCCAAAGGGGAAGAGCGGCTGCCCGGAGAGATCCAGATAGTCGTCGCCCCGGCCGGTCGGTTTGTGGTTGTAACTGAGTGGGAGCTGTCCCTCGGCCATCGGAAAGGTGATCGGCAGCCGGCCCGCGGGGTTCGCGTCGCCGAAGAGCACATCGGCCACCGCGTGCCCGCCTTCCTCGCCGGGATACCAGGCCAGCAGCACTCCGTCTACCGTGTCGAGCCAGCCCGACATCGTGATGGCGCTGCCACCCACCAGCACCACCACGATCGGTGTGCCGGTGGCCGACACCGCCCGGATCAGATCCTCCTGGCGGCCGGGAAGCGAAAGCCGGGCCCGGTCCCGAAACTCCCCCTCCTCGATTCCGGCCACCAGCACCGCGACATCGCTCCCCCGCGCCAGCGCCACGGCACTGTCGATCGCAGCACCGCTCGAGTCAGGCTCGCCGTCCCACACCAGCCTGACCCGGGCGTTCCCGGTGGTCTCGAAGTATTCCAGCCTGATGTCGTGGCGCGATCCGGCCGGGAGCGGCGCCTCGACCATGCGGGTGCGATAGGACTGCTTCGTCCAGTTGTCGAGGACGAGTGCTCCGTCGAGCCAGAGCCGGTAGCCGTCGCTCCCTTCCACCCCGATGCGCCGAGCCCGTCCCTGCGGGATGCTGACGGTGCCGGTCCACCGCACCGAATACCAGTCATTGGGAATGCCTCGCGCCGGCGCATTGAAGGTCCAGCGGAAATCCACCACCGAATCGGTGCGGGTTACCCGGGGTGCTCCGGCGAGGGTGATGTTGTCGAAATACTCCGCCCGGAGCGCGAGCGCCCCGGCGGGAACCGGCACCGCCATCGTGGCGAAGCGCCCCGGACCCGGAGTGTAGCGCACCGTGGTGCCGCTTCCGGCCCGCTGCCGGATTCCGTCGAGCATGGAGACCGGCCGGATCCCGGGGCCGCTGTAGCCGCCCAGCCGGGCTTCCACCGCGTCGGTGCCGATCACCGCGATGTTGCGGTATCTGGAGGAGAGCGGCAGCACCTGGCCCTCGTTGCGGAGCAGCACCAGCGAGGCGCGGGCCGCCGCGCGCGCGAGGGCGCGGTGCTCGGCGTGGCCGTTCCAGTGTGCCGCGCTGTCCGGAACGGCATAGGGACGCTCGAACAGACCCAGCTCGAATTTGGCGCGGAGCACCCGGGCCACGGCCTTGTCGATCACCGAATCGGAAATCGTGCCGTTCCGGAAGGCCGCCAGCCAGGAGCGGTGCTGTTCCCAGCTCGACTGGAAGATCACGTCGAGGCCCGACTCCAGCGCGTGCTTCGCCGCCGTGGCGGTGCCGGCCTCGGTGTGGTGCAGCACGATCGCGCCGCCGGTCGCGGCCGCATCCGAGATCACGAAGCCCTTGAATCCCCAGGCGCCCTTCAGGATCGAATCGAGCAGGGGCCGGTTCTGGCTGGCCGGCGACCCGTCCACCGAGTTGTAGGCCGTCATCACCGAGCGCGCACCCGCCGCCAGCGCGCTTCGGAAGGGAGGAAAGTGCAGCTCCTCCAGCAGCCGGGGGCTCAGGTCGATCGGATAGCTGTCCCGGCCTCCCTCGCCCACGTTGGCGACGAAGTGCTTGGGCGTGGCGATGATCCCCGATCGCTCGAACGGCGCCACGAAGGCGGCGGCCATCCCCGCGGCCAGAAAGGGATCCTCACCATAGGTCTCCTCCACCCGGCCCCAGCGCACGTCGGTGGCGAGGTTGACCACCGGGCTCAGCACCTGCCGGATCCCCCGGCTCCCGGCTTCCCGCGCCGAGGCGAGCGCCACCCGGCCCATCAGCGCGGTGTCCCAGGTGGCGGCCAGGGCGATCGCCTGGGGAAAGACCGTGGCCCCCTCGCGGGCCAAACCGTGCAGTGCTTCCTCGAATGGGATGATCGGGATGCCCAGCCGGGTGCGTTCCACGAAGAACGTCTGGATCGCATGGATCCGCTCGGCGTGGCCCCGCGCGCCGCCGGGGCCGGCTGCGATCTGGAGCCCGAACGCGCCGTGGGAGTAGTCGTGGCTGGAGTCGTCGAGGCTGCCCGGGATCATGAACAGCTGCCAGAACTTCTCCTCCGGGGTCATCCGGCCCAGCAGGTCACGGATCCGCGCGTCGATCGGGAGTGCGGCGTTGCGGTAGGGAGCGGCGGGGCCCTGGGAAACGGCGGGCCCGGCGATCAGGGACAGACCGATAAGTATTGCGGAGCGCCTTGACATGAGTCGTGCAAGATACGAATCCGCAAGAACACTGGCGAGCGGTCACGTCGAAGTCGTCGCCTCGGTGGTGACAAAGGCGCCGACGGAATAGAATTGAGCGACGTAGGAGCAACCCTGGCAATAACCTGCACCCAGGATCACTCAAAAATGGCTACCAACGCTGCCCTGAAACGCGGAAAGCGGCTGTTGAATCAACTCCTGAAGGAGACCAAGAACGCCAAGCGCATCTGGGCTCAGGCAACCAAGAAGGCGAAGCAGGCGCTCGCCAAGCTGGACAAGGAAACCAAGCGCATACGGGGGCAGATCGTCCGCGCCGAACAAAAGCAGCGAGCGGCCCTCTCTCGCCGGATCAAGCGAGCCCGCCGCAGGCGCTGAGGCGTGGGCGCTTCCCCGTTCCCCCGGTCTTCCCCCTTCCCCGGTTACACCCGGTACGTCGCCATCGGCGACAGCTCCACCGAGGGGCTCGACGATCCCGACGGGATGGGAGGATTTCGGGGCTGGGCCAACCGGCTGGCCGAGCGAATCGCCGCCGCCCAGGGCGAGCTGCTCTACGCCAACCTCGCGGTCCGGGGCCGCTCCACCCGGCAGATCCGGGAGACCCAGCTTGCCCCCGCCCTGGCGATGCGCCCCGACCTGGTCACCCTCTTTTCCGGCACCAACGACGTGGTCCGCCGCCGCTTCGACCCGGCCCGGGTCGCCGCCGATGTCGGGGAGATGCACCGGGCCCTGATCGGCCAGGGCGCCACCCTCCTCACCTTTACCCTGCCCGATCTTGCTCCGGTCATGCCGGCGGCGCGGTGGATCGCCCCCCGGGTCGAGCTGCTCAACCGGATCCTGCGCGAGGTCTCCGCCGAATCCGGCGCGCTCCTGGTGGACCTGGCCACCCATCCCGTCGCCACCGACCCCAGGCTCTGGAGCGATGACCGGCTTCACGCCAATTCGCTGGGCCACGAACGCATCGCCGCCGCGCTGGCCCAGGCCCTCGGCCTCCCCGGTACCGACGGCTCCTGGCGTGAGCCCCTTCCCCATTCCCCTCCTTCCCCGTTCCCCGCTCAGCTTGCCTCCGAGCTCCGCTGGGCCCGCCGCCATTTCATACCCTGGGTCTGGCGCCACCTCCATGGCCGAAGCTCGGGCGACGGGAGGCAAGCCAAGCGGCCCAAGTTGGAACTTCTGAAGGCTGAGGGCTGAGGGCTGAGGGCTGAAGGCTGAAGGCTCATGGCGGCTGATGGCTGAAGCCTGCTGTTCATTGTA
>DATCXX010000095.1:0-5243 GCA_036565615.1 Gemmatimonadales bacterium
AGGTCGAGGAGCACGAGAGCGCCGCTCATGGCTCCGGGCTCACCGCCGGCGCGCGCCGGACCAGCAGCAGCGCGATCAGCCCGCAGAATCCCGCCAGCATCAGGAGACCGGGGCGGCCGAACCGGCGGTCGATCGGCAGCGTCACCAGGGAAAGGGCAAACGATCCCAGTCCGGCGATCAGGGAGAGCATGGTCTGGCGCCAGGGATTGCCGATGGGAGAAAGCACCCGCCAGGAGGCCACGCTTGCCAGGATGATACCGGCCAGAGTCCCCACCAGCAGCACGATGGCGGGTGCCGAGCCCAGCGACGTGGTCGGCGTGGCCGGTGCACCGAGCTGAAGGGTGCGGACCGTCCAGGTCACCAGGGCCTGGCATCCCACCCCGACGGCAATGCCGAAGGGGAGGGCGCGGAAGACCAGCGGGACGGGATCGGGGGCGGGGGCCGGCATGGCAGGAAGAATAGCCGAGCGGGAGCCGTCGCGATCAGTGATCAGTGGTCAGTGGAAGTGCCTCCCTGACCACTGACCCTGACCTCTGACCACTGACCACTGACCACTAGATATGCATCACCCTTCCCATCGAATCGAGGCAGGCCTCGGCGATCGCCTCGGACAGCGTGGGATGGGCGTGGATCATCAGGTCCACTTCCTCGACCGTGAATTCATTCTCCCGCGCCACCCCCAGCTCGTGGATCATTTCCGACGCGTGGCTGGCGACGATGTGGGCCCCGAGGATCTCTCCGTATTTCTTGTCGCGAATGACCTTGACGAAACCGTCGGTCTCCAGCGAGGCCCGGGCCCGGCCGTTGGCGGTGAAGGGAAAGCGGCCGACCTGGTACTCCAGCTTCTGCTCCTTGCACTGCTCCTCGGTGAGCCCGACGCTGGCGACTTCCGGGTGGCAATAGGTGACGCTGGGCACGTTGTCGTACTTGATCGGGTGCGGGGTGTGGCCGGCGATCCGCTCGGCCACGACGACGCCTTCCCGGCTCCCCTTGTGCGCCAGCATGGGCGGGCCGGCGACGTCGCCAATGCAGTAGATCCCCGGCGCCGTAGTTTCCAGGGTCGCGAGATTGACCTTGACGAAGCCCCGGTCGGTCAGCTCGACCCCGGCTTCCTTGAACCCCATCCCCTCGGTGTTCACCGCCCGGCCGGCGGCCATCAGCACCTTTTCCACCGTGATCTTTTCGACTTTGCCGCCGGCCTCGACTTCGAGGGTCACGTCGGCGGCGCCCACGGTGGCCTTTTGCACTTTGGCGCCCGCCAGCACGGTCATGCCCCGCTTGCGGTAGCTCTTGGCGATGACCTCCGAGCACTCGGCGTCCTCCAGCGGCAGAATGCGGGGCAGGGCCTCGATCAGGGTGATCTTGCTGCCGAAGGCGGCGAAGATGTCCGCGAACTCTGCGCCGACCGCGCCCGCGCCTACGATGGCCAAGGTGGCCGGGGCCTTCTCGAGGAAGAGGGCCTCGTCCGAGCTGATGACGGTCGTCTTGTTGATCTCGAGGCCGATCTGCGGAATGCCCTTCACCCGGGAGCCGGTGGCGATGACCACCGCCTTCTTCGCCTCGTGCACCTCATTCCCGACCTTGACCTTCCGGCCCGGCTGCAGCACGCCCATGCCCTTGAGCACCGTGATCTTGTGTTTCTTCATCAGGAACTCGGCGCCCTTCGAGTTCTGGTCGGCCACCTGGCGGGACCGCTTCATGGCGACGCCGTAGTCCCCCTTCACCCCGGTCACCTCGATCCCCAGCGCCTTGGCGTCATGGGTGATGAGATTCAGGGCGTAGGCGCTGTGCAGCAGTGCCTTGGTGGGGATGCATCCGATGTTCACACAGACTCCGCCGAGCTTGTCCTTCTCCACTACGGCGGTGGCCAGGCCGAGCTGTGCGGCGCGGATGGCGCAGACGTAGCCGGCGGGGCCGCCGCCCACCACAATGACGTCAAAGGAGGCCACGGGTTACTCCAGGGTTCAGTGGTCAGTGGTCAGTGGTCTGTGGTCAGTGGTCAGTGGTCGAGGAGGGGTCCGTGAACAGTGACGAAAACGTCTGAGCTCCAATTACTGAGCACTGACCACTGACCACTGACCACTACCAGACGAGGGCCAACGGATTCTCCAGGAGCATCGCAAGCGTCTTCATGAACTTCGCGCCGGTCGCTCCGTCGATCACCCGGTGATCGCAGGACATCGTCATCCGCATCTGGCGGCGGGCCTGGATCTGGCCGTTCACCACCGTGGGTACCTGGGCGATGCTTCCCACCGCGAGGATGCCGGCCTCGGGCGGGTTGATGATCGCGGTGAAGTGCTCGATGTCGAACATGCCGAGGTTGGAGACCGAGAAGGTACTCCCGGTGTACTCCTCGGGCTTGAGCTTCCGTTCCCGCGCCCGGGCCGCGAGATCCCGGCTTTCGGCGGAGATTTCCCGGAGCGACTTGGCCTGGGCTGCGCGAATCACCGGGGTGATCAGGCCTTCCTCGATCGCGACCGCCATCCCGATGTCCACGGTGTGCCAGTAGCGGATGTGGTCATCCTGCCACCAGGCATTGCATTCGGGATGCTGCTGGAGCGCCGTCGCCACCGCTTTGAGGATGATGTCGTTGAACGACACCTTCCCCTGGTCTCCCGCCGCGGCGTTGAGGGCCTCTCGCGCCTCGGCCACCCGTTCCATATCGACCTGGGCGGTGAGATAGAAGGTGGGGATCGGGCCGATCGACTGGGCCAGCCGTTTGGCGATGGTCTTCCGGATCTGGGTGAGCGGCGTGTCGGTGAAAGCCGTGAGCGGTGAGACGTGAGGGGTGAGAGGGGCGGCACCGCTCCCCTCCGACCTCTCACCTCTCACCTGGTCCAGGTCCCGCTTCACGATCCGGCCCTCGGGTCCCGAGCCCGCGACCGCGCCGAGATCGAGCCCCCGCTCGCCGGCGATCTTGCGGGCCAGGGGGGACGCCTTTACTCGGCCGGGCGGTTCGACGGCGGGTGGAGCGGACGGTTGGACGGCGGGTGGAGCGGACGGCTGGACGGCGGGACGGCTGGACGGCTGGGGAGGCGCGACGGCCTTGGGAGCGGCGCCTGGGGCAGTTCCCGTTGACCGTTCACCGTTCACTGTTGACGCTTTTGCCGGGGAGCTTCCCCCGTCAACGCTTTCCCCCGCCTGTCCGATCCAGCCCATCGGCGCCGAGACCGGCACGGTGGCGCCCGCGGCGACCAGGTGCTTGAGCAGGGTTCCCGCCGACCGGGCCACCAGCTCCATCACCGCCTTATCGGTCTCGACCTCGGCCAGCACGTCGCCGATCGCGACCGGGTCGCCCTCCTGCTTTTTCCACTCGATGACCCGGCCCTCTTCCATGGTGGGCGAGAGGGCTTCCATCACGATCTTGGTAGCCATCAGGAACCCACCAGGTAGAGAACCTGTTTGGCCGCGTCCACCACCTTGCCGGCATCGGGCTTGGACGCCTTTTCCAGCTGGCGGTTATAGGGCATCGGCACGTCGGCTCCGGTGACCCGGAGGACCGGGGCGTCGAGCGCGTCGAAGGCGTCCCGCTGGATCAGATCCACGATCTGCGCGCCCACGCCCGCGAAGGGCCAGCCCTCTTCCACGACCACGCACCGGTTGGTCCGGGTGACCGAGCCCAGGATGGTGGCGGTATCCAGCGGACGAATGGTGCGGAGATCCACCACCTCGGCCTGCACCCCGAGCTCGGCGAGCTGCTCGGCGGCCTTGAGCGCCACCGCGACGGTCTTGGAGTGGCAGATCAGGGTGACATCGGTCCCCGGCCGCTTGATCTCCGCGCTGCCGATGGGGACGAGGTGCTCCCCCTCGGGCACCTCGCCCTTCTGGTTGTACAGCATCTCCCCCTCGAGAAACACCACCGGATCGTCGTCGCGGATGGCGCTCTTGAGCAGACCCTTGGCGTCGGCCGGCGTCGCCGGCGTCACCACCTTGAGGCCGGGGATGTGGGCGTACCAGCTCTCGAAGGCCTGGGAGTGCTGCGCGGCCAGCTGGAGCGCGGCGCCGCCCGGGCCGCGGAACACGATCGGCACCCCGAACTGTCCTCCCGACATGTAGCGCATCTTGGCCGCCGCGTTGACGATCTGGTCGATCGCCAGGAGGGCGAAGTTCCAGGTCATCATCTCGATCACCGGGCGGAGCCCCACCATCGCGGCGCCGACTCCGATGCCGGCAAAGCCCAGCTCGGCGATCGGGGTGTCCACGATCCGCTTGGGGCCGAACTCCTTGAGCAGACCCCGGCTCACCTTGTAGGCGCCGTCGTATTCGGCCACTTCCTCGCCCATGAGGAAGACCCGGTCGTCGCGCTGCAGCTCTTCGCGCAGGGCCTGATTGAGCGCGTCACGATAGGTGATCACAGCCATGCTTTAGACTCCGCGTCCTGGGCATAGACGTCGGTAAACAATTCAGCTGGATCCGGATCGGGCGATTCTTCGGCAAAGGTGTAGGCATCGTCCACCTCCGCTTTCACCTCCGCCTCCAGCGCCGACCAGCGGGCGTCGTCGAGGGTACCGGCCGCGCGCATCTGCTCGGCCAGCACCTTGATGGGATCGCGGCGGCGGTACTCCTCCACCTCGTCCTTGCTGCGATAGGTCCCGTGGGCCGCGTCGGACATCGAGTGCCCGACGAAGCGGTAGGTCCGGATCTCCAGCAGGGTGGGGGTCGATTCGGTGCGGGCCCGGGCCACCGCGCGGTCCATCGCCTCCCGCACCACCAGCACATCCTGGCCGTCCACCGTCTCGGCCGGCATGTCGTAGGCGTTGCCCCGCACCGAGAGATTCTTCACCGCGCTGGCCCGGGCCACCGCGGTGCCCATCCCGTAGCCGTTGTTCTCACAGATGAAGACGGCGGGCAGCTCCCAGAGCGACGCCATGTTCAGGGTCTCGTGGAAGGCCCCGATGTTGGCGGCGGCCTCGCCGAAGTAGCAGACACTGACCTGACTGCCGCCCCGATACTTGATCGCGAACGCGGCGCCGGCCGCGATGGGAATGTGGCTGCCCACGATCCCGTGCCCGCCCAGGAAGCCCAGCCCCGCGTCGAACAGGTGCATCGAGCCGCCCTTGCCCTTGGAGCAGCCGGTCGCCTTGCCGAACAATTCGGCCATCACGGCCCGGGCGCTCATCCCCCGCGCCAGCGCCTGGCCGTGGTCGCGATAGGCGGTGGTGATGTAATCATCGGGCCGGAGCGCGGCGATGCTTCCCACTGCGACCGCTTCCTGGCCGATGTACAGGTGACAGAAACCGCCG
>DATCXX010000096.1:0-10733 GCA_036565615.1 Gemmatimonadales bacterium
CCGCGATCTCGTCCATGGTGCGGCCGGTAGCGGCCGAGCTCTGATACTCTTCCACCACCTCGCTGCCCGGCTCGGCGAACTGGTCGCGGTGCTTGATCAGGAGCCACTGGGCCCGCTTGGGATCACCCCGGCGGGTCCGGACCAGCACCCACGACCCTTTGAGCCGCTTGCCCTGGAGCACGACCTTGAAGTCCCCGCGGGCGTAGCCCTGGCGCAGACCCTCCTCGGGGTCGAGCCCATCCTCTCCGCCATAGGTGTAGGTGCCGCGATCCCAGATCATCACCGTCCCCCCGCCGTACTCCCCCTTGGGAATCGTGCCTTCGAACCTGTTGTACTCGATGGGGTGGTCCTCCACCTGCATCGCCAGGCGCTTGACCGCCGGATCGAGGCTCGGCCCCTTGGGCACGGCCCAGCTCTTCATGACGCCGTCCAGCTCGAGACGCAGGTCGAAGTGCAGCGCCCGCGCGGCGTGCTTCTGAATCACGAAGGCGAGGGTGCTCCGCTTGACCGGGCTCTTTCCCTTCGGCTCGGCGGTTTTGGCGAAGTCCCGCTTCTTCTGGTATTCCGCCAGCGGACTCTTTTTCCGGTCCGTCTTTTTCGTCGGCACGATTGTTTCTCCTTCCGGCGTCTACTCGATCCGCCGCCGGAGCCGGCTGGACGGATCGGCACCCTCCCGGACATCGAGGGCGGCCACGGCGCCGATCACCAGCCAGATCCGGGACCCGTCCCGGCTCAGCGCGTCGGCGCGCGGATGCAGGAATCCGCCGGTGGCCACCAGGGTGTCGATCGCGGTCACGCCGGTCAGATCGCCGACCTCGCGCACCCGGGGGCCCTTGCGGGCCACCGCGTCATCGAAGTTAATCGCGAAGTCGGCCGGGAGCGGCGGCATCCCCGGGAGCACCAGCTGCCCGCCCCGCACCAGCAGATCGTACGCCCCGCCGGTATTGAAGGGAAGCCGCTCGTAATCGTTCGGGTCGGCAGAGGCATACCCCCCCGTCGCGATCGCATCCAGCGCGCCGAGTATCGCGGCCACGTTGAGCCGCCGGAGGGCCTGCTTTTCCGGATCGTCCGGCAGCGCGCCGCTTTCGATCAGCACGGTGCTGGTGCCCCAGGTCTGCATCAGGTCGCCGAAGGCGCGGGCATTGAACGCATCGTCGTACTTGGCCACCCGGTCCGGAATCTCGCCGGCCAGTCCCCGGGCGATCCCCGCGGCGACCAGGCGGGCTCGGCTCCGCGCCGCACCATAGGAGCGTTCCTCATCGGCCGCGGGCGCGAGCAGCGCGATCGCCGCCTGGAGGCCGTTGCGGCCCACCCGGGTCCGCGCATTCTGGTCGTGGAGATTGAAGCCGAAGGCCGGCCGGAGCCGGTCGCGCAGCGCCTTGAGGGCGCGGGCCTCGGGCGTCGCCAGGGTCCGGGCGTCCCGGTTGATGTCGATCCCGGCCGCGTTGTGGCGCTGGTAGCGCTCGGCCCCGTCGGGATTGAGCATCGGGAGCATCACCACCGTGAGCGCCCCGGTTATCCGGTCGCGCAGCGGGTCGTCCCCGGGCGCGGCAAGCCAGGCGAAGATGTCCGCCAGCGCCATGGTCGCGGTGGGCTCGTCGCCGTGCATCTGCGACCAGAGCAGCACGGTCACCGGACCGGTTCCGGCCGTCACGGTCCGCAGCTCGCGCCCCTGCATCGACCGGCCCACCGTTTCCACCACCAGGCGCGGAGAGGCGAGCGACGGGGCAATCGCCTTCCAATACTCCGCCTGGGTGGTGCGGCGTTCCGTAATGGCCGCGACCCGGTAGCGGTCGGCGAGGCGGAGGCCGTCCGCCATCGACGCCGTGGCGCCGGGCCGGGGCGCCGGGGCCGGGCCGCTGCTCCCACCGCAGCCTGCTGCAAGGAGCACGAGCGCAAGCAATCGGGGAGAGGCAACAGGCCTGGAGAAGGCAACAGGCAACAGGCAACGGGCAACGGGCATGGCTTCCGTCAGGGGCTGGAGGAATCAAGCAAGGCATCAATGGCCGTCCGGGCGGCGTGGAACCGCTCCTGCCGGTTTCCCCGAATCCGGACCACGGGGAAGTGGCGCGACCGGAGCGCCTCGTCGAACAGGCCTTGCAGCTGCTCCCGCTCGTGGGGACGATCTCGCTGGGGATCAGCGGCCCAGGGAAGGTCGATGTCGCAGAGCAGATAGAGATCGGCGCGCCGGGCCAGGACCGCCCGGGTCACCCAGTCGGGACACCATCCATAGTAATGCCGGGCATAGACGGCAGTGCTCAGCAGATCGGTATCGAGCAGCAGCAGCCCGCGGGCCCGCAACAGCGCGGCATCCTGCACCGCCATCTGGGCCAACGCAATCGGCTCGACGTCTCCGGCATCGAGCGGCGAGCCCTTCCAGGCGGCATAGCTCCGCACGTACTCCGGCACCCACACGGCATCGTAGTGCCGGGCCAGGTCGGCCGTCAGGGTGGTCTTCCCGGTGGACTCCGAACCAGTCAGGACAACGCGGCGAGCGAGGCCTTCCACTGTCGCCATCCCATGAAGGCGAGAACCAGGAACACCGCGTACTGGGCGGCGGTGGCGTAGTTGGCCCGGAGGAGGAAGAAGGGTACCGAGATGCAGTTGATCGCAACCCAGATCGGCCAGCATTCGAGCAGCTTGCGGGCCATCATCCACTGCGCCACCAGGCTCACCGCGAAGAAAAACGCATCGATGAACGGGGAAGCGTCATTGGTCGCCCGGAGCACCAGGTAGAGCGCCAGCCAGCCGCACAGCCCGATGATCAGCAGTGCGGTGCCCAGCCGGGGGCCGGTGCGCGACACCTTGAGCTCGGTCTTCGCCGCGCCCCCGAACAGCCATTCGTACCAGCCGTAGATCGACACCACCGCGAAAAACACCTGGATCGCCATCAGGCCGTAGAGCTTCTGCTGCGCGAAGATCACCGTGTACATCGTCACATTGACGAGCGACGTGGGCCAGCTCCACACGATCTGCCGGGTGGACAGAAACACGCTGACGATGCCGAAGGCGGCCGCGACGATCTCGAAGGGGCTCACTGATCGTCCCGCGCATGGAGCCGCCGGGTCTCCGGAGGGCGGAAGTCGGCCATGGCGCGGAGCAGGGATTCAGGGTCGGAGTCCACGATCAGCATCCCCCGCTGGGTCTCCCGGACGAACCGCTCCACCGCCGCGTCCGATTCGTTCTTGAGCAGCGCGGTGAAATAGCCGTCCACGTTGAGCAGACCGGTGGGTTTCTCCGGGTCGGCGGGGCTCTGCCAGCTCCAGAGCTGAAACAGCTCGTCGAAGGTGAGGAGGCCCTGGGGCAGGGCCAGGAACCCGTCCGCCTTCTCGACCAGGACGGGATCGCGGGGCAGGAGCGCGACGGCTCCACCGGCCTCGCGGGCGGACTCGACCAGCATCGCTTCGAGCCCGGTCATCACCCCTTCGGTCAGCAGAGTGATCCCGTTCTCGGCCAGCAGCCGCCCCACCCGGGTGGCCGCGTCGGCGTAGCTGGGAGCGAGCGGGGCGGCGGACCCTGCAAAGACGGCGACTCGGCGCATCGGCATGGAGAGGTATAATAAGTTATGACTACCCGCCGCGAATTTCTCGAAAGCTCCTCCGCCGCGATGGCGGCGGCCGTGTTGGCCCCGACCCCCCTTGCCGCCACGCCCGGACCGGCGCAGGGCCCCTCGATGCCACCGTCGCTCCAGGCGCTCACCTCGCAGAAGTCGCGCGCCCGTCCGATCTCGGTCGAGGAGCGCCAGGCACGAATTGAACGGGCGCGGGCCCTGCTTGCCGCGGAAGCCCTCGACGGGCTGTTCCTGACCGGCGGAACCTCGCTCCGGTACTTCACCGGCATCAGCTGGGGCCTGAGCGAGCGGCTGCTCGCGCTCATCCTCCCGCGGGAAGGGCGCGCGTTCGTGGTCTGCCCCGCCTTCGAGCGAGACCGGGCGCTGGAACAGATCGAAGCCGGACCGCTTCAGGGCACCGCCGACGTGATGGTCTGGGAGGAGCACGAAGATCCCTATCACCAGATCGCCGGCGGACTCAGGGCCCGAAGCATCGCAACCGGACGGCTGGGGGTGGAGGAAACGGTCCGGCACGTCTTCGCGAGCGGTGCGGCCGCGGCGCTCCCGGCCATGCAGCTGGCGAGCGGCACCCCGGTCACCGCCGGATGCCGGATGGTGAAGGACGCCCACGAGCTGGAGCTGATGCGCCTGGCCTCGGAAGTGACGCTCAAGGCGTACGAGGCGGCCTGGCTCGCGCTCCGGGACGGAATGACCCAGGAGCAGTTTGCCGCGCTGGTCGCCCAGGCCCATCAACGGCTCGGATTCGTTGGCGGCGCCGGGGTACAGGTCGGCAAGTATTCGGCGCTTCCCCATGGCTCCACGCTGCCCCAGGTCATTCGCGAGGGGACCATCCTGCTGATCGATGGCGGCTGCTCGGTGGAAGGGTACGCCAGCGACATCAGCCGGACCTTCGTGCTGGGCAAGCCAACCGGCCGGATGAAGCAGGTGTTCGAGATCGAGCAGCGGGCCCAGCAGGCGGCTCTGGCCGCGGCGCGGCCGGGCGTCGAGTGCCAGGCGGTGGATGCGGCGGCCCGGAAAGTGATCGTCGATGCGGGATTCGGGCCGGACTACCGGTATTTCACCCACCGGGTGGGACACGGTATCGGCATGGATGGGCACGAATGGCCCTACCTGGTGCGCGGCAACACCCTGCTTCTCAAGCCGGGTATGACGTTCAGCGACGAGCCGGGGATCTACATCCCCGGAGAATTCGGCGTCCGGCTGGAGGATGACATGGTCATCACCGAAGCGGGGGCCGAGCTCTTCACGCCGACTTCACCGTCGCTGGAGAATCCGTTTGGGAGGTGAGAGGTGAGAGGTGAGAGGTGAGACGGACCCACCCCTCTTATCGCACGTCTCACTCTTCGCCACTCGCTCTTCGCTAATCGCTATTTGCCAGCGCGCCGAGGGTCGCCTCCAGCTCGGCGTCGCGAACCCCGCCGGTTCGGCGCGCTTCGGCCAGCGCGTGGCGGGTGAGGATCGTCCCGGTCCACACCCCGGCGGGCATCCGGCGCAACGCCTCCAGCATCTCGCGCAGGTCGGCGGGCGCAACCGGTTTGACCAGGTAGCCCCGGAATCCGGCTTCCCGAAGCCGCCGGGCATCTCCGGGATTGCCCACCGCGGGGAGCATGATGAGCGCCGGCTGGCCCAGCTCCGGCTCGTCGTGGATACGGCGGGCGATGGCGTCGTATCCCTCCGCATCGTGGTCGCTGAACAGGACCATCGCGACCGGACGGCCGGTGCGCGCCCGCTTCATGAGCTCCGCGATCGCCTCCTCCCGATGGCCGACGCCCACCGCCTGGAAACCGGCCGCGTCGGCAACTTGGGCCCACCCGGCGCGTTCATCGGGATCTGCGTCGACCACCATCAGTCCCAGCGTAGCCGGGTGCGGGATCGGTTCCGGCTCGGTCGGGAGCGGGTCGTCCGAGCCCTCCACCACCGGCAAGGGCAGCGAGAGCGAGAACCGGATGCCCCCGCCCTCGACGTTGGCCGCCGCGAGCTCACCGCCCAGCAACCGGGCCAGATGATGGGCGATCGGCAGCGCCAGGCTGCTGTCGCGCCCCGGATAGGCATCGCCCCGGGTGAACGGCTCGAAAAGCATGGGGAGCAGATCGGGCGCGATGCCCGGACCGCTGTCTTCGATGGTGAAGCGGACCCCCCCGCTCGGCGCCCGCATGGTGCCGCGACCCACCTCGAGCACGACCTCGCCCCGGTCCATCCGGTTAAGCCCGTCCCGGATCAGCGCGGTCAGCACCTGCCGGATCCTGCCCGGATCGGCCAGCACCCGCCTCGGCGTATCGGGCCGCCACGCCATGCGCAGGGTCAGCCCCTTGGCTTCGGCGGTGGAGGAGAGGGCACAGGCCATGTCCTCGATCATCAGCCGGAGGTCGAAGGGGATCGGCTCGAGCGGCAGGGTCCCGCTCTCCAGCCGGGAGTAATCGGAAACCTCGTTGAGAATGCCGCGCAGCGCCTCGCCGGCGCCCTGTAACGCGTCCACGTAGGCGCGCTGGGTGGGCTGAAGTGCACCGCCCCGAAGCAGCGCGGTGAGCCCGAGAATGGTGTCGGCCGGTGTCCGCATCGTCCGGCTCAGCGTGGCGAGGATTTCCCCCCGCACCAGGTTGGTCGATTCCGCCGCGGCCCGGGCCCGCCGAAGCGCCTCGACCTCGACCAGCAGCTCCCGGAGCTCGGTGGTGGCGCGATCAAGGGCAGCCGAGAGCCGGTCACGCTCCAGGGCCGAGTCGGCCAGGGTCTGGTTCAGCCCATCGAGCAGCTCGCGCCACGCTGAAGGCAGCGCATCAAGGGAGCCGAACGCACGCAGCATGGGATCGCCCAGCCGATCCAGCACGAAGCCTCCCCGACATGCGGGTTCCCCCAGCCGTCCGTGATCGGGACGGTTGAGGACAGCGCAGAAAATGGCTCCGATGATAACTGCATTTATCGATCCAGCATGAGGTTACGGACGGCGCAACGGCGCAATGACGCAATGATGCAAGGAAAACTTCTAGACATGGTTGTAGTTACTACTACATAAGTGCTATTCAAACTGGGTGCAAGTGGGATTTCCCCAATCGGTTATGGGTCAGGAAGAATCGACGAGTTTCTGAACACCTCCGGCGGAATTCACCTGCCGTCCTACCGCCCTGCCGTCCTGCCCTCCTTTACCGCCCCAAGTCCCACCGCCCTGCCGTCCTAGCGCCCCCGCAAACCGCCTGCCCTGGCGCGATCGACCGGAATCCGGACCCTGGTCCACTCCCATTCCAGCACCACCCCGCCGGAATCGGGGGAAAAGGTGAGTCGTTCGACGAAGCGGTCGCTCCGCTGGCTGGGGACGATGGCCCGGCCCAGCTCCATGGCTCGAATCCTCTCGGTGTACTCCGACTCGATCCCCCACTGCGACGTCGAAGCGTTGAGGATGATCTCCCAGGTCTCGGGCCCCGGAACCGTGTACAGAGCCGTCCGGCCCGGTGGCACCTCCACCCCGGCGACCACCGCCCCCGTGGGCGTGATCAGCGTCGTCGGCTCATTCGCGCCGGTCCGCCAGAGCTGTCCGTAGGGAACCCTCGATCCGCCCAGCATGGCGCGTCCCCGGGCCGCCGGACGGCCATAGCAGATCCGCAGGGAGGCGCCCTCCACCTCGATCAGCGTGCTGCCCATCGGACTCGGCCGCAGCATCCAGGTCGCCGGCGATTTCCAGTTGCGCGGGCAGGGCAGCCGGGCGCCGAGCCTGACCGGGGCAGGGACCAGCGTCCCTGCCACGGGCAGGAGCACCGCGACCACCAGGACCACCGCGGCAGCCCGGAAACCGATCCAGGCGCCCAGCACCATGTAACCGGCATACAGCAGGAAGCCCGCGAGGAGGAGCCAGATCAGCGAGACCGGAGTGACCAGCGGGAGCGGCAGAGCGGGAGCGAGACGAAGTCCGGTCAGAAGGAGCACCCCGGTCACGACCACCAGCCAGCGGAGCCGGGACCGGGACAGCCTCAGCATTTCATGCCCAGCCCATCCGCTCCCGCAGCCGGGTGATGTGCGCCGTGTGATGCTTCCCGTGCCAGGCGTACATCGCCAGGAACGCGTCGAGCCGGAACGAGGCCTGATGGTCGGGGTGGACCAAGGTGCGGCTCCACTGGTCGTCCGTCATCGATTTGAGCAGCACGACCCAGCGGCGATGCAGCGCCTCCAGCAGCACCAGCGACACCCCGATCTGGGTGCCGGCGGTATCGGGAAGCTCGGCCCAGCGCGCCTCTTCGTACGGCTTGATGGTGGGATTCTCTTCGGTCAGCGCCAGCTTGAAGCGGACATAGGCATTGAGGTGACTGTCGGGCACATGGTGTACCACCTGCCGCACGGTCCACCCCCCCGGCCGATACGGAGTATCGAACTGCGCCTCGTTGAGCCCCTGCACCGCGCTCCGGAACTGGGCCGGGAGCTCGGCGATCGCGGTGATCATTCCCGCCCGTTCTTCCGGGGCGACGGTCACTTCCTTGAGCGAGAACGGACCGATCGGGTAGCTGAGATCGTTCACCGGTTGGATCCTTTCGCGGGCCCGAGAGCCGGCGCCGTGATCCGGACGCCGTCCTTGACCAGCACGACCGACCCGTCGGGCGGAATCTGGACGAAGAGGTCGCGCCCGCTCTTGGTCAGCTCGGGGTAGCGGTCGCCGATGTTGAAGAGCATCGAGCGCAGCACGATCTCCGGCACCGGAAATCCTCCCACGGTCACCCGGCTGAGCTGAAAGTGCGCCAGGCCCTTGGACGAGGGGAGCAGCACGACCTCGGCCCGGAGCACCGTGGTGGAATCCATGAGCGCGAGCAGCGGTCCCATCATCTCCCGGCCTTCGGGGGGAAGATCCTGGATCCGCCCGGTGAAGGCGAGGGCCTGACTGTCGGTGGTGACCTGGATGCCGATGCTGTCGGGCAGCGGCGTGACGCCGAGCCGCACCATCAGGTAGGAGGCCCAGTCACCGCCCTCGATGAATCCCTCCCGGGCCTTCCGGTCGAGGAAGACGGAATCCACCACCGCCTGAGCCCGGGCGACGCCGGCCGGGGTGATTCGCCCGGTGCCGTTCTGCGCCGGCAGCGACACCGCGCTGAGGAGCAGCAACAGCCATCGCGTCATGCTGCCTCCGCCCGGGGCCGCTCATCGCGCCACAGCACCATCGCCAGCAGCATCGCGCCCACCGCGACGCCGACATCCGCGAGGTTGAAGGTCCAGAACCGGGCGTCGCCGATGCCGACATCGATGAAGTCGACCACCCCGAGCGGAGAGCGGAGCCGGTCCAGCAGGTTCCCCATCGCCCCGCCCGCCACCAGCGCGAGGGCGGCGGCGCGCAGCCGGGCCTCCGGGGCGGTGCGACGGTAGAGCACCAGGATGGCGAGAATCGCCGCCACGGCGAAACCGCCGAAGACCGCCCGGGACGCGTCGCCGAAAGACAGATTCATGGCGGCGCCGGGATTGTAGGCCAGGGTGACCCGCAGCCACTCCCCCATCAGCGGATGGGGACCGGGGTTCCCGGCCAGCGTCGTTTCCACCAGTTCCTTGGTGGAGCAGTCGGCCAGGATCAGGGTGCCGAGAATCGGCCAGAACCAGCGGGACTTTGGCATCGCAAGGAATATAGATGCTGGCGACCGGATGCTGGTTGCTAGACGCTCGCGCTGAACCCCGGCACTCGGCGAGCTCTGGTCTCCTGTTCGAAATCGAAGGCCAGCCCGATCAACGTCGACTCGCTCCAGGCCCGCCCGAAGAAGGAAAGCCCGATCGGGAGCCCGTGGACCCAACCCGCCGGCACCGTGACGTGGGGATACCCGGCCACCGCGGCCGGGGAGGTAGCCCCGCCGGTGTAGCGGTCGCCGTTCACCAGGTCGATCGGCCACGAGGGACCCGCGGTGATCGCCACGATTGCATCGAGCCGGCGCCGGGCCATCAGGGCATCGATCCCGAGCCCCCGGGAGAGCCGCCGGCAGGAGGCCAGAGCGGCGCGGTACACCGGATCGGTGAGCGGACCCCGCTTCTGGGCCCGTTCGAAGATCTCCTGGCCGAACCAGGGCATTTCCTTCTCCCGATTGGCGGCGTTGAAGTCGATGATGTCCGCCAGCGTTCTGACCGCTGTCCCCTGATCTCTGGTCGCCAGGTACTCCGCCATTCCCGCCTTGATTTCGAAATCCAGCACGACGATTTCCGGGTCGCCCAGCTTTTCCGCGTTCGGCACTTCGGCGGGATCCAGGATCACCGCGCCCAGGGCCTTGAGCGCGGCGATGGCTTCGGTCAACACCGGCTCGACGCTCGAAGGCAACCCGAATCCCCGTCGCGCAACACCGAGGCGCGCCCCCTTGAGCCCGCCCCGCCGGAGCGCGTCCCGGTAGGACCCGGCCAGGCGGACCCCGGCCCGGCTGGTGGCGGGGTCGCGCGGATCCACGCCCTGAATGGCTTCGAGCACCAGCGCGGCATCGGTAACGGTGCGGCACATGGGGCCGGCGGTGTCCTGGGTCGCCGAGATCGGGATGATGCCGGCGCGGCTCACCAGACCCACCGTCGGCTTGATCCCTGCCAGCGCGCAGATGGAAGCGGGACAGGTGATGGAGCCATCGGTTTCGGTGCCGATCGTCACCGCGCCGAGATTGGCCGCCGCCGCCGCGCCCGATCCCGAGGACGAGCCGCAGGCGCTGCGGTCCAGCACGTAGGGATTCCGGGTGAGTCCGCCGACGCCGCTCCACCCGCTGGTCGAGCTGGTGGAACGGTAGTTGGCCCACTCGCTCAGGTTGGTCTTCCCCAGCAGAACCGCGCCGGCCCGGCGCAGATTTGCCACCACGGTCGAATCACGGGAGGCTCGGGTCCCCGCGAGCGCCAGGGACCCCGCGGTGGTGCTCATCCGATCGCCGGAATCGAGGTTGTCCTTGACCAGCACCGGAATGCCGTGCAGCGCGCCGCGCGGCCCCGAGGTTTTCCGCTCGGCGTCGAGCCGCTCGGCGATGGCGAGCGCTTCCGGGTTGATCTCCAGAATCGATCGCAGCGTGGGTCCGGCCCGGTCCACCGCCGCAATGCGGGCGAGGTACTGCTCGGTGATGCCTCGCGCGGTCCACCGTCCCGAGCTCATCCCCTCCGACAGGGTGGCGATGGTGGCCTCATCCAGCTCGAAAGCGGGGACTTGCGCGGCCGGCGGCTGGGTCGCTCCCACGGGAGCCTCGGG
>DATCXX010000357.1:0-5047 GCA_036565615.1 Gemmatimonadales bacterium
GGGGGCCAGCGCGTCGGGCCGGGGCGCATCGGCGCCGTCGGTCCCGAAGGCCTCGGCCAGTGCCGTGTCGATGACCTTGCGCTCGACTCCCATGGCGGCGAGATCGCGGCGCAGCCGGAGCGGACCGCGGCCCCGCGCCCCCCGGGTCTGGATGAAGCCGACACTGAACCGTGCGTCATCCAGGAGCCCCATCGCTTCCAGCCGGGCTCGCGCGCCGTCCGCCGCGTCCGGCGGATGGCCCTTGAGCACCAAGCGGCGGGCCAGGTCGCGGGCGGCAAACGGCCGGTGCTCCAGCAAACGGAGCGCGGTGCGGTAGGCCGCCTCGGCGTCGGCTGCGCGGGAGAGCCGCTCATAGAGCGTGTGATCCAGGGCGGTCCCCGGGGCCAGCCCTTCCCGCTGGGCGACCCCGAGCGGCACGGTCAGCAGGGCCCGCCCCTCTACCAGCACCCGCACGCTGTCGGGGCGCCGGGGATCGGGGACCACCGCCCCGATGACCCCGAGCGCCGGCGGGTCACTCGGCGTCCCCGTCATCGGTCTCCCCGTCGGCATCGGCGGGGACCGTGGTGGACACCTTCATGCCGAGAAACTCCTTGACCCGTCCTTCGACCTCGGCCAGGAGCGGCGGGTTGTCCTTGAGGAAGAGCTTGGCATTCTCGCGGCCCTGGCCGATCCGCTGATCGCCATAGGAATACCACGCTCCCGATTTCTGGATGATGTTCGCCTCGGCGGCGATGTCCACCACCAGCCCGGCGTGGCTGATGCCCTCGTCGAACATCACGTCGAACTCGGCCTGCTTGAACGGCGGGGCCACCTTGTTCTTCACCACCTTGACGCGGACATGATTGCCGATGATGGCCTCCCGCTCCTTGACCGGCCCGATCCGGCGGATGTCCAGCCGCACCGAGGCGTAGAACTTGAGCGCCTTGCCGCCGGTGGTGGTTTCGGGATTGCCGAACATGACCCCGATCTTCTCGCGAAGCTGGTTGATGAAGACCACCGCGCAGTTCGACCGGTTGATGGCCCCCGCCAGCTTGCGAAGGGCCTGGCTCATCAGCCGGGCCTGGAGCCCCATGTGGCTGTCGCCCATTTCGCCTTCGATTTCCTGCTTGGGCACCAGCGCCGCCACCGAGTCGATGACCACCAGATCCACCGCGCCGGAGCGCACCAGGATTTCCACGATCTCCAGCGCCTGCTCTCCGGTGTCCGGCTGGGACACCAGCAGATTGTCGACATCCACGCCCAGCTTCTTGGCGTACTCGACATCGAGGGCGTGCTCCGCGTCCACGTAGGCCGCCACCCCGCCGGTGCGCTGCACATTGGCCGCGAGGTGCAAGGTGAGCGTGGTCTTGCCGGAGGACTCCGGCCCGTAGATTTCGGTGATCCGGCCCCGCGGAACACCCCCGATGCCGATGGCCGCGTCCAGGTTGATGGCCCCGGTGGAAATGGCCTGGATCCGCTCCCGCGGGCTCTCCGACCCCATCCGCATGATTGAGCCCTTGCCCAGCTGCTTCTCGATCTGAGCGATGGCCAGATTGAGCGCCTTACGGCGCTCGGCGTCCAATTTGGCTTCCTTGACGTCTGGGACGGCCATGAGAAACCCTCGAATAAGAATGTGGATGATTTTGCGCCACAACAATACCTACTTCAATGTAATGCCGAAGATTAGCCGAAACAAGACGGCACTTTCTCACTTTTCCACGCCTCTCCAGGCATCCTCGATGTGGTGAACTTGGGGAGAAGTGGAAGGATCGGGGCTTTCCTCGATGGCGATCAGGTCGAACCGGTACCGGTCGGTGGGCCGCCCGAAGCGGACCCGCCACAGCTCGGCCACCCGGCCGAGATCGGCCCGCTGACGGGAGCCCAGGGCCTCGACCGGGCTTCCGAAGCGCCGGGAGCTCCGGGTCTTGACCTCGATGAAGGCCACCAGGTTCCCCCGCCGGGCGACCAGGTCGAGGTCGTGATGCCCAAGGCGAAAGCGATGCGCCTCAATCCGCCAACCGGTCTGGAGCAGGTGGGCCATGGCCAGCCGTTCTCCCGCATAGCCGCGCCGGTGGCGCGGGTCGGTCCATTCGGAGGCGGGTTTCGCGGGGCGCGGATCGGACATGCGCGACGATAACGGTCGGTCGGGTCGGGTCCGGCACCGAAATCCCGCGCGCCGGCGCTGATCCAACGCAGCAATGCGACTGGACGTATCCTCCTGTCATGCAACGCCCCTCACCACTCATCGCCGGACTGGCCGTTGCGGCAGTCGCGGTCGCGGCCAGCGTGCTTTGTCTTGCCAACCAATTCACCCTCGATGACGCCGGGCTCATCCTCGGCACCGAGCGATTGCACGGTCTGGCCCGGTGGAAAGAGATCCTGACCTCGCCGTACTGGCCTCCACCCTACGCCCAGGATCTCTACCGCCCGCTCACCTCACTGATGCTCGCGCTCCAGTACCAGCTCGGCGGAGGCGACCCGGTGCTCTTCCGGGTGGTGAGTGTGCTGCTCTACACCGGGGCCAGTCTCGCGGTGCTGGGCCTCGCCTGGCGGCTCCTCCCCCCGGCCATTGCGCTCGCGACGGCGCTGCTCTTCGCCGCGCATCCGGTGCATGTCGAGACCACGGTGCTGGCGGTGGCGCAGGGAGAGCTGGTGATCGCGCTGCTGGGTGCCGTCCTGGTGGCCCGCTACCTCGACCGGCGGCGCTCCGCCGCGGGCAGGCTCTCCCCCGGGGACTGGCTGCTCCTGGGCGGGCTCTATCTGATCGCGTCCCTCACCAAGGAGCAGGGGCTGCTCCTCCCGGCCCTGCTGCTCGCCGCGGAGCTGTGTCTGGTCGCCGCCCCGACCCGGTCCGACCGGATCCGCCGGATCTGGCCCGGCTATGCCGGGTTCGCGCTGCTGGGCGGGGTGGTGCTGTTCATCCGGAGCCGGATCCTGAGCGGGAAGCCCTTTCTCGCCGCGCCGGCCGAGGCGCTGGTCGGCGTGCCGCTCGCGGGCCGCGCGCTCACCATGCTCCAGGTGGTGCCGGAATGGTTCCGGCTGCTGGTCTGGCCGGCCCACCTGCGCTCGGATTATTCCCCGGCGGAATTCGTGGCCTCCACCGGGTGGGGACGGGCGGAGATTGCGGGACTGCTCCTGCTGATCGCCGCGGTCGCCCTCGCCTGGCTCGCGCGCCGACGGGCGCCGGTCATCTCGTTCGGGCTGGCCTGGTGTGCCATCACGCTGTTTCCGGTCAGCAATCTCATCGTCCCGACCGGCATCCTCCTCGCCGAGCGGACCCTCTTCTCTCCCAGCATCGGCTTTCTCCTTGCCGCCGGCGGCGCGATCCACTGGCTTCTCGAGCGACGGCGTCCCGCACCCCGGATGCTCAGGCCGGTGCTCCTGCTGGCCGGTCTGGGGCTGGTGGCCCTGGGGACGGTGCGGAGTGCTTCCCGGCAGCGGGTCTTTCGCAATCAGGCCACCCTCAACGTGGCGAGCGCCAAGGACGCGCCCAGGAGCGCCCGGGTGCAGCAGGCGCTGGGGGAAACCCTTTTCGATCAGGGGAATCGGGCCGAGGCGGTCGCGGCGTACCGCCGGGCCATTGCCTATGGGCGGGAGCCCTGGACCCTCCGGATCGCGCTCGCCCGCCGTTACCGGATGGTGGGTGACGAGGAGGCCGCGCTGGACGAGCTGCGGATGAGCCTGGCCGAGAAGCCGACCCGCGATGCCCTGGCGGAGCTGGCGGCCGCCTTCCTGGCGGTGGGCATGTATCGCGAGGCGGGACGGATCGCGGAGGGGATCATCGCCTCCGACAACGCGCCCCCGGTGATGGTGTGGATCAAGCACCTGGCTGACAGCGCGCTGGCCGTGCAGGCGCCGCCGGGCAGCATCAAGATCGGAATCAAGTCTCCCTGAGGAACCTTCCGGAAAACCACGCCCGGGAAGATTTTTCGTGCTTGAACCGGTGGCCCACAGAACTGTGGGTACCACGGTCACGGAGCACTACTCCGCTTCAGCGCGAATACTCGTCCAACTGCGACAGCCCGATCAGCACCTCGCGCGGCTTACTGCCATCCGGAGGACCGAGGATCCCCGCGGCGTGGAGCTGGTCGATGACCCGGGCAGCCCGGCCGTAGCCGATCCGGAGCCGGCGCTGGAGCAGCGAAGTAGAGCCGCCCTGGTTCTGGATGCAGGCCTCCGCTGCCTCGCGGAACAGGGCGTCCCGCTCCCCGTCGTCGGCATCGGACTCGCCACCATCCTCGTCGGCCTCCTGGGCCCGCATGAAGGCAAGGATGTCGTCCTCGGCGCGCCGCTCCTGGGCCAGCGTCTCGCGCCGGTCCTTGAACCAGTCGGTCAGCTTCTCGGTTTCCTCGGTGCCGATGAAGGCGCCCTGGAGCCGCAGCGGCTCGCTCTTGCCCGGGGGGAGGAAGAGCATATCGCCGTTCCCGAGCAGCGCCTCGGCCCCGTTGCCGTCGAGAATCGTCCGGCTGTCCACCTTGGAGGCGACCCGGAAGGCGATCCGGCTCGGGAAGTTGGCCTTGATGAGTCCGGTGATCACGTTCACCGAGGGCCGCTGGGTCGCCAGGATCAGGTGGATCCCGATGGCGCGGGCCTTCTGGGCCAGCATCGCGAGCGGGGTCTCCACTTCGCTCTGCACCGTCATCATCAGGTCGGCCAGCTCGTCCACGATGATGACCAGGTAGGGCAGTCGTCCCTCGGTGTAGCTCACGGGACCCTGCGGCTCCGGGGGGCCCGGATCGGCTTCGGCGCTGATGCCGGCCAGGGTGGGCTTGGGCCGCTCCGGCATCCTGAGCGGCTTGCCTTCGTCCACCTTCCGGTTGAAATCGGCGAGGTTCCGCGCCCCGTTGGCGTGGAGCAGCTCGTAGCGCCGTCCCATTTCGTGCACCGCCCACTTGAGCACCCGGGCGGCGTCGTGGTTGTTGGTCACCACCGGATGCCGGAGGTGGGGCAGCGTGTTGTACATGGAGAGCTCGACCATCTTCGGATCGATCATCAGCATCCGGAGATCGGCCGGGGTGTATTTGTACACCAGCCCGGTGATGATGGTGTTGATCGCCACCGATTTGCC
>DATCXX010000110.1:0-4127 GCA_036565615.1 Gemmatimonadales bacterium
CGGTGGGAGGCGCCCTGCTGGCGATGGGAGGGATGCAGCTGCTGTTCGGTTCGCGGTACGCCGCCGCGGGAACGGTCTTCGTCGTGCTGGCCTGGTGCATTCCGGCCTGTCTGCTCCGGGACGTTGCGCTTGCCCCGCTGGTGGCGCGGGGCCGCGAGCCCGCCGTGTTCCGGGTCACCCTCGCCGCGGCGGTCCTGAGCCTTGGCCTCAATCTGGCGCTCATCCCACGCTACGGCGCGGTGGGCGCGGCCTGGGCCACTCTGGGGACCGAGGTCGCCCGGATGGCGCTCGCGATGGCGGCACTCCGGCGGGAAGCCATCGGGCTGCCGTCTCCGGCGCGATTCTGGAGGGCCCTGGTGGCCGGGGCCGGGATGGCGGGGGTGCTGCTCCTGCTGCCCCGGTTCGCGCCACCGGTGGCCGTGCTGGTGGGGGCGGCCAGCTATGCCGGCGCGCTCTATCTGCTGGGGGGATTGCGGGTCCGCCGGGGCGAGTTGCCCGCGCTGACCGTGTAGAGGACGATCATGATTACCAAGGCGACGGACCGGATCAACCGGTTCGAGGTGAAGTATCTGGTGGGGGCCGCCGCGCTTCCCGGGCTGCTGGCGCAACTCGACCTGTACACCCGGCGCGATCCCCACCTGAAGGACCCCCAGGGCTACCGGGTGCATTCGGTGTACTGGGACTCACCGGGATTCACGCTGTTCTGGGAGAAGGTCGAGGGCCTGGAGATCCGCCGCAAGCTCCGCTTCCGCCGCTACGATGATTCGCCGGTGGTGTTTGCCGAGATCAAGCAGCGAGTGGACCGGACGCTGCAGAAGCGCCGGATGCGGCTGCCCCTGGACGAGGCCGAACGGATCCTCCGGGGATCGGGGTCGCTCCGCCTGAGCGAGGAACAGCTCCTCGATCCGGTCGCCCAGGAAGTGGAGGGATTCGTCCGCCAGTACCTGCTGCGCCCGGTGGTCGCCATCACCTACCGCCGCCTCGCGCTGGTGGGCAGCGAAACCTCCGATCTCCGGATCACTTTCGACCGGCGGGTGCAGTACAGCACCACCGAGCTGACCACCCGGCCGCTGGTCCGGGGGAACTACCTGCTGGATCCACGGATGGCGATCATGGAAGTGAAGTACAACGGGCGGGTGCCGCGCTGGCTGTCCAAGCTGGTGTCCCGCGAAGGGCTTCAGCTTCGGCGTCTCTCGAAGTTCTGCTCGGCGATCGACCGGGTGCACTTCGGCGGCCAAGTCACCTAGAACCGGAGGATTCGGGTGGACCAACTGATTCAGGAATTGGGCCAGGGCTCGGCGCTCGACGGCGGCTTCGAAATCTGGCGCGCGCTCTTCGCGCTCGGGTTCAGCTTCTTCCTCTGCCTGGCCCTCGGCTTCTTCTACCGGCTGACCCACCGCGGGCTCTCCTATTCGGTGGGGTACGTCCATGCGATGGTGATCATGGGCGTGACCGTATCGATCATCATGCTGATCATCGGGAGCAACATCGCCCGGGCGTTTTCCCTGGTGGGCGCGCTCTCGATCATCCGGTTCCGCAACGCCGTGAAGGACAGCCGCGACGTGGCCTTCATGTTCATGTCCATGGCGGTCGGGATGGCGGCGGGGACCGGCTTCTATCAGACCGCGGTGGTCTTCACCATCTTCGCCTGTGCCATGGTGTATTTCCTGACCCGGTTCCAGGTGGGTGCCGAGACGTCGCGGGATATCGTGCTGAAGCTGCACGTGCCGGCGGATGTGGAGTACCGGGAGCACTTCAATGATGTCTTCTGGCGCTATCTCAAGGACAACTCGCTCCTGGGCGTCGAGACGGTCGGAGATGGCCTGGTGGAGCTGGTGTATTCGGCCGAGTTCAAGGCCGGGGCCGATCAACAGCGGTTCGTCGAGGAGCTTCGTGGTCTCACCCGGGGCAACCGGGTGGTGCTGCTGACCGGCCAGGAGAACATCAACATCTGATGAGCCTGTCGAGCGCGCTCTGGAACCTGGGCGATCGCCACGGCCGGCGGTTGACCTGGATCTACCTGGGAGGGCTGGCGCTGGTCCTGCTGGTCCTGGGGTGGTCCCCGCTGCGGCACCGGGTGTTCTGGCGGGTCGAGAGCGCCCTGGTCGCGCGGGAAGCCCGCTGGATCCACCGGGTGGAGACCGGAGAGGCGCTCCTCGCCGCGGGACGGCTCGAGGAGGCGCAGGGGTACCTGGAGCAGCTGGATCGGCGGTTTCCGGCCCGCGACGTCCGGCATGCCCTCGACAAGGAGCGGGAGCGACTGCTCCTCGCGCTGGGCCGCACCTATGAGGCGCTGGGGCGGCGGAACCTGGCGCTCGCCACCTTCACCCGCCTCGCGACCTTCGACCCGCGCAACTGGAAGAATTACGCGGCCCTGGCCGGCGCCCATACCCGGCTGGATCCCAACTGGAGCACGCCGGACGAGGCGGGCGCCGCGCTGGTGGAGCTGCTGCGGATCAATCCGAATCAGCTCGAGGCGGTGACCGATCTGGCCAACTTCTATTTCGAGAAGCCGGATTTCAGGAGTCTGGTGGCCACCATCGAGCGCTACCTTCACGCCGATCTCTACGTCATGAGCTTCCCGGCCCTGGACACCTCCCGGGTGGAGCAGGTGCTCGACGTCGACGGCGCCTGGCATCGGCTGACACTCCGTTTCCCCGAAGCGCCGGCCGCGCCGGGCCGGTTCTCGCTGCCCACCCGGGGATACAGCGCGGAAGTCCGGTCGCTGACTCTGGAGCCGGCCCTGATCGTCGGCCGGGAGCCGGCGGCATCGGTGGTGCTTCTCCCGGAAACCACCTGGACCGGAGACTCCCTCTCCTCGCCCCGGCCCGGGCTCTTCCAGTCGGCAGGATCCGAAACCACCATCCACGTTCCCCTGCCGGGGCATCTGCCCCCGATCGCGGCGGTGGAAGTGGAGCTTCGCCTGTTCAAGCCGATGCGCGATGACCTCTGGGCGCTCGCCCGGCGGGCCTATCGGTCCATTCTGCGGCCCCAGGGCCTCGACAGCGCGGCGCAGCTGCTGTTTCCCCGGCCGGACCTCCGATGAGCGCGGCCCCCGCCGTCCCGACCGCGCCTTCGCAGGCCGGGGTCCCCACGCGACGGGGCCTCCGCCGGTCCCTGGCCGCATTCAGGGTCCGTCCCGCGACGCTGCTCATCTTCACCCTGCCGATCCTCGGGTTGCTGCTCTATCTCTTCGCCGCCGCGGTGGGCGATTACCGGCGACGGATCCAGTTCGATGACTACTGGGGAGCCGCCGCCACCATGGACCAGCTGTTCGCATCGCGGCTTCGCGCCGCGGTAGGGGTTCCCGCCGCGATGCTCCAGGAGCAGCGGTTCGATCCCGAGCGTCCCGATCCCGGCCAGCTCCGGCTCATCATTCCGGGGGGAGAATGGGACCGGCTCCATGACGATCCGCTGGCCCACTGGGGCGAGTGGTTCGACGCCGAGCTCCGGCAGGGTGCGGTCCTGTCCAAGGCCAAGGTCCGCAAGCGGGGAGACAACAGCGTCCATTGGACCACGCCCAAGCGGTCCTTCACGCTGCGGACCGAGCTCGAGGAGACCTTCAACGGGCACCGGACGCTGGCGCTGTCGGCCAAGGACGTCCTGCCGGCGTTCCTGGCGAACCGGCTGGCCGAGGAGGCCGGGCTGTTCACTCCGCACACGGAGATCTCACCGGTCTACCTGAACGACCGGTTCTACGGGCTGTTCCGGATGGTCGAGACGATCGACGAGTCGTTCCTCCGCAATTTCGACCGGCTGCCGGGGAACGTGTTCCGGGGAGAGACGGCGGAGCGGGGCGAGGGGTTCAAGAACCAGACCAGGAATCTGTTCTGGAATCCCTACATCTGGGATCTGGCGGCGCGGAACTCCCGCGCGGCCAGCAGCGGAGACGCGGGACTTCGCGCGCTGCTGGCCTGGGTCAACAGCACGACCCTCGAGGAGCATCGGGCCATCGACCGGTTGATGCACCGGGAAGACATCACCCGACTCCTCGCCGTGATGCTCATCGTCGGCGATCCCTATCACATGGATGATGTGCACAACCAGTTCTGGTACGAGGATCCCTGGTCCGGGTATCTCCACCCGGTCGCCTGGGATCTCCGGCTGCTGCGGCTCGATCAGCCGCC
>DATCXX010000116.1:0-3282 GCA_036565615.1 Gemmatimonadales bacterium
CAGTCCGGCACGCTGCCTGTTGCTGTATCGCGCGGGAGACGCGGAGCTGCCCCGCCGCCAGCTCGAGGTGACCTTCCCGCCGGAGCGGCTTGCCGAGCAGGTGTGGCGGGGGGAGAGGTCAGTGGGGCGGGTGCCGGCGAATGTGAAAGTGTCCCTCGACCGACTGGCCCGGGAGCTCCACCCGGAACGGGGCGAGCCGGACTGGCGCCCGGTGCGGGTGCGCCGGGAGGCGGCGCTCCGGCGCATCGAAGTCATGGACCGCTACGCGGGAAGCTCCTCCTGCCGCCGGCGCGCCTTGATCGGCTATTTCGGCGAGCGGCTGGCCCGCTGCTCCGGATGCGACGTGTGCTCCCGCATCCCGCCCCGACCGGTCATCGATCCCGACGCCGACCGGCGGCTCGGCCGGCTCCGGCTGGCGCTGGGGCACGTCGCCTTTCCCGGGGGAGGATGTGCCCTCGAGCCGGAGGTGCTGCGCCGGCTCGCGGTCACTCCGCCCCGCACCGCGGAGGAGCTCGCAGCCATCGAAGGAGTGGGTGGGGCGGTGGTCGAACGGCTCGGGCGAACCATCCTCAAAGCTATCGGGTGAGCCGCGCCACCACCCAGTCGACCACCATCTGCAGCACCTCGGGCCGCAGGGTGTTTACCCGGAGCGCGGAGTAGCCGGCCGGGTTGCCGTTGGGATCCAGCAGGAAGAGGTGGTTGGTCTCCGGGAACACCCGCATGGTCACGTCGCGGTTGCCCCCGGCCCGGAAGGCCCGCTCCAGGAGCGGCGCCTGGTCCGCGGTCACCTGCTGGTCGGTGGCTCCGTGGAGAATCAGCACCGGCACGCCAACCTGCCGGGCGGTGGGCAGGGGATCGTAATGCAGAAAAAAAGCCATCCAGGGCTCTTTCCCGAGCGAATCGAGGCTGCGCAGCGCGCTCCGGAACAACGAATCGCGAGCCGCCGCGGGAATGCCGGGCGCGTTGTCGATGGCGTAGCGGTTCTGGAATTCCAGGATCTTTCGTCCGGTATAGGCCTGGCCCGCCAGCAGCACGATTCCCTTGAGCGCCGAGTCGGTGGACGCCACCAGCGGGGCGATCAACCCGCCTTCGCTGTGGCCCAGCAGTCCGAGGCGGGTTCCGTCGATGTCCCGGCGCGACCTCAAATAGGCCAGGGCCGCCCGGACATCCTCCGCAAAATCCTTGCTGGTGGCGGTGGCGATGTTGCCCTCCGATTCTCCGGTGCCCCGATCGTCGAGCCGGAGCACCGCCACTCCTCGGCGTCCCAGCGCGTCGGCGAATTCCCGGAAAGGCCGGTAGCCCCTCACCATCGGGATACTCTCGTCACGATCCTGCGGCCCGGAGCCGCTGATGGTGACGATCGCGGGCACCGGCCCCCTGGTCCCGGTGGGGAGGGTCAGCGTGCCGGCGAGGCGATGGCCCCTTGGCGTGGGGACTCGTACCGCCTCCGCGGTGTAGGGCGCGCCGGCCGGCGCCGAATAGTCGGGCTTTGCCATGCCCATCATGCCGCCGGCCCCGCCCTCCACCACCACGATGCGAAGCCCCTGCTCGGGCACCGTTCCGCCGATGATGGTGCCGTCCGGTCGGATGGCGAAGCGGACCGGTGAGCCGGCCAGCGTCACCACCGCGGAGTCGCTGCCCACTCGGTCGATCCTGGCTGAAAGGGTCTGACCACCCGCGACCGCGAAGAACGCCATCGGGAACGCGCCGGCGCCGAGCCGGAGCCAGCGGCGGATGGCCTGCTCCACCAGCGCGAACGACGGATTGATGAACGGGAGCGCACCCCGGGTGGTGCCCAGCCGCTGCGGCTCGGTGGCGGCTCCCTCGGCGGTGACGAAGACGGAGTCGCCCGCGAAAACCACCCGGGCCCGCTGCCGGGCCGGACTGCCCGCCGTGTCGGTGGCGGCTCGGAACTCGTTGTCGAACGCGGTGACCTCCTCAGCGGAACCCAGGGTCGCCACATAGTGCCAGCGCTGGTTGCCGCGCCGGAAGAGCAGGTCTCCTTCCAGACGGCCCGGCCCGCGGGTGACCTGCTCCACGGCGATGGTATCGGTGGCGGTGAGGAACAGGATGGTCCGGACCGGAGCCTGCGCCGAGGCCATCGGAGCCGCGAGCGCGGCGGTCGACAAAATCAGCGTGAAACTCCTCATCGGCGACTCCCCGGGGATTATATTTGCTCGATGGACGATACACTCTATTTCTCCGATCAGCACCGGGAAGTCCGCGAAATGGTCCGTGAGTTTGCCCGCACCGAGGTCGCCCCGGTGGCGCGCGAGCTGGACCGGACCTGCACCTTTCCCTGGGACAACATCAAGAAGATGGGGGAGCTCGGTCTCCTCGGCGTGCCCTGGCCGGAGGAGTTGGGCGGGGCCGGCATGGACCAGATCTCCTACTACCTCACCATCCACGAGATGGCCAAGGTGGACGCCTCCCACGGGCTCACCATCTCGGCCCATACCAATCTCGGCACCTCGCCCATCGTGGAGTTCGGCACCGACCAGCAGCGGAACACCTACGTGCCGCTGCTGGCCTCGGGACGGGTGATGGGAGGCTTCGGGCTCACCGAGCCGGGGGCGGGAAGCGACGCCGGCGGCACCGCCACCACCGCGGTGGATAAGGGCGATCACTTCGTGGTGAACGGGGCCAAGAGCCTGATCACCCACGCGGGGGTCGGGGAGATCTTCTCGATCACCGCGCGGACCGACCCGGGACCGGGACACCGGGGCATCACCAGCCTGATCATGACCAAGGACACCGTGGACCTGGAGCAGTGCCGGGCCCTCGGCGTCGGTCATACCGACGAGCTGCCCAGGATCGGGGGCTTCAGCGCCGGGAAGAAGGAAGAAAAAATGGGATGGCGGGCCAGCGACACCCGGGCGCTGCATTTCCAGGACGCCATCGTCCCCAAGGAGAACATGCTGGGCGCCCGGGGCGAAGGCTTCGTGCAGTTCCTGAAGACCCTGGACGCGGGGCGGATCGGGATCGCCGCGCTGTCGCTGGGGATCGCCGAGGGCGCCTACGAGGCGGCCCGGGAGTACGCGGGGGCCCGGAAGCAGTTCGGCAAGCATATCGGGAGCTTCCAGGCCATTCATTTCATGCTGGCGGACATGGCCACGGAAATCGAAGCCGGCACCCACCTGCTCTACACCGCCGCCCGGCTCAAGCAGGCCGGGAAGCCGTTCAAGAAAGAAGCGGCGATGGCCAAGCTGTATTGCTCCGAGCTGGCCATGCGGACCACGACCAAGGCGGTCCAGATCTTCGGCGGCTACGGCTACACCGCCG
>DATCXX010000359.1:0-7189 GCA_036565615.1 Gemmatimonadales bacterium
TGGGGCCACGCCGGGCTTCCGGACCCCGTCGCTCGCCTTCGGCTCCCAGTTCGTGCTGGGGATCGACGGAGTGACCCGCGAAGACCTCGTCTGACCGACTATCCCTGCTCCTTGCGGATCCGTTTGTCGCCCTTGATCTGCTTCTCGCCGACCCGGGGGGTCTTGACCGGACGCTTGCCCAGTCTCCCATCACTCGGATCGGTGCCCTGGAGGGTTCGACGCTCCTTCTGTGGGGTCGACATTTTTCTCACCATGGGATGCGTTCTCCTTGCTGAATGACACCGGCTCGGCTCGAGCGTCGGTATGATTGGGAGACGCCCCACCCAGCCGAGGAGCCACGCCGGCGCCAGACTCGGACGGTAGGACGGTAGGACGGTAGGGCGGTTGGAAACCACCTCCCGTCCTGCCGTCCTGCAACCTACCGGCCCCCGTTACGGCCCCCGAAAGACCACCCGCCAGATCCGGCCGCCGCGGTCATCCGAGATGTAGAGTGATCCGTCCGGTCCCTCGGTGACGCCGACCGGGCGGTGCACCGCGGTGGCGGGCAGAGGCCCGGCGGAGCCGGCGAATCCGTCCGCGAACAGCTCGGCCGGGCCCGACGGAAGACCGTTTCCGCCCATGGGCACGAACAGCACGTTGTACCCCTCGTTGGGTAGCGGCGCCCGGTCGAATCCCCCATGAAATGCAATGAAGGCCCCGCCGCGGTAGCGGGCAGGGAACTGATTCCCGGTGTAGAAGGTCAGGCCGTTGGGCGCCCAGTGCGCCCCGAAGCTGGCAATCGTGGTGCTGCCGCACTGGGCGGCCTCACCACCCGAGTACTCGGTGAATCCGCCCCGGATCACGTAACAGATGGTGGGGTCGTCGTGGCTGTGGCGAGGAAGGTTCGAGCGACCGGAGTGCACTCCGAGCCGCAACGCGAATCCCGGGACCATCATCGTCTGCACCATCATGCCCTCGCTCTGCACCGGTCGAACCCAACGCGGTGATCTCCCCGCAGCCGTCCTGAAGGGTAGGACGCGTATATTTCGGAACTCTCACACAGCAGAGGCCGGGTTCCGTGACCAGCGACGATTCCCCCACGCCCGGCCCGGCGGAGTTCGAGGAGGCGCGCCGGCGAGTCTCCGCCCACGCTTATCACACCCCGCTGCTCACCTCGCGGACACTTTCGGCCGCCACCGGGTTCGAGGTCCGGCTCAAGGCGGAGATGTTCCAGCGCACCGGGTCCTACAAGATTCGCGGCCCGCTCAACAAGTTTGCCCGGCTCAGCGAAGCGCAGAAACGCCGGGGCGTCATCTGTTCCTCCGCCGGCAACCATGCCCAGGGGGTGGCGCTGGCCGCGGCCATTCACGGCATCAAGGCGGTGGTGGTGATGGCGGAGAACGCCACCCCGTCGAAGATCGCGGCCACCCGGGGCTACGGCACCGAGGTGGTGCTGCACGGGACCATCTGGGATGAAGCCAACGAGCGCGCCAAGGAGCTGGTGCGGGAGCGGGGATACACCTATGTCCACCCGTTCGACGACCTCGAGCTGATTGCGGGGCAGGGAACCGTCGGGCTCGAGATCATGGAAGACTGGCCCGAGGCCGAGGTCCTGGTGGTGCCGATCGGCGGCGGGGGCCTGATCTCCGGGATCGCGCTGGCCGCGAAGGGCCGAAAGCCGGGGGTCCGGATCATCGGAGTGGAGTCCTCCGGCGCACCGGGCATGCAGCAGAGCGTCGCGGCGGGGCATCCGGTGGTGCTCGACCGGGTGGACTGCGTCATTGACGGACTTCGGGTCCGCCGGGTGGGCGACCACAACGTGGCCATCGTGCGGCGGGTGGTGGACGAGATCGTCACGCTGCCGGACGCGGAGATCTTCGACGCCATGCTCTGGGTGATGCAGCACTGCAAGCTGGTGGTGGAAGGCGCCGCCGCGGCACCGGTGGGAGCGCTGCTCCAGGGACTGGTGAAGGCGCCGCCGGGAACCCGGGTGGTGTGCGTGTTGAGCGGGGGGAATGTGGGGCTGGAACAGCTCCGGGGATTGAGGTGGAATTGAGGAAAGGCGCGGAGGACGGGAACGGCGCGAAGGACGCGGAAGACGGCGTGCAGGAAATTGGTTATCCGGGGCGGCGATTGGGTTACCGTTCCGTGGCCGCTTCAGCCATCATCGTCTCTCATGTCCCCGCCCTACGAGCGCCTCAAGGCCTGGCAGAAGTCCCACCAACTGGTCCTGGCGGTTTATCGTGAGACCAAGCGCTGGCCCGATGAGGAGCGCTACGGGCTCATCTCGCAAATCCGGCGGGCATCCGTCTCGGCGGGAACCAATCTGGCTGAAGGCTCTGCGCGATTCGGCGGACGGGAGCTAAAGCGGTTTGCCAACATTGCGCTCGGCTCCCTTGCAGAGGTGTCGTACCTGCTCAGAACAGCGCGGGATCTAGGTTATCTCGAATCGGATGAATGGGCCCGCCTGACTCACATGCGTGATTCAGCAGCCGGATTGGTTTTCTTGCTGGCGCGATCCCTGGGAGGCCCCCCAGGCGACTCCTAGCGTCCTCCGCGTCCTTCGCGTCCTCCCCGTCCTTCGCGTCCTCCCCCTCGATTTGCCTGACCCGGGTCCTGGCAGTAGGTTACGCCAGTCGCTCTATCGAAAAAGGAGGACTCATGAAGAAGACGTTCGTGGTTCCCGTGCTTCGGCCGGAGAGCACCCTCGGGGCCATTACCCTGGGATTCGTTGTGACCAGTACGGCCCCGTCGAATTGAGGCCGATCGCCTGAGCCTCGGCAGGTTTCTGCCCGGAACACGGTGCAGCAGGGGCGCCCGGTCTCCATTGCGAGACCGGGCGCTTTCGTCAGGGAGATGACCTCGCCAGCGGGCTGGTTTCGCGAAATCGGGGAGGATGCCTCCCTCCGGCGCTACGGAAGCGCCCTGGCGCTCACCCATGCGGTGACGATGCTGTTCTGGCGGCAGCAGAGCGTCATCAGTTATCTGGGGCGGGGGACGGAGGCGGTCTGCTGGCCCCTGCTTTCCGGCTGCGAGACGTTTCGTGCATTCTCCGTGCAGCAGCTGGCATGGGGGCTTCGAGGCTACTTCGCGGCCGCGGTGCTGGTGGCGGCGCTCTTCCTGATTCCGCGCCGCACGCTGCTTGCCTGCCTCGGCCTGGCCGGGCTCTCGCTGTTCCAGCTCCTCTTCGCCGCCCTCGACTTCCGGCTCCGCGCCAATCAACACTACATGGTGCTCTGGGTCTCGGCGGTCTTCCTGCTGCTGCCCTCGAAGCGCGATGCCCTCCGGGTGCTGCTGGTTCTGTTCTACCTGTGGTCCGCCACCCTCAAGCTCAACGCCGAGTGGATCTCCGGCGCGGCCCTGCCGGTGGCGGACTGGATCATTCCCGCGTCGCTGGCTGTCGCGGCGTGCATCTATCTCATCGTCCTCGAAGCAGGGGTGAGCTGGGGTCTCCTGGCCGGGCCCGGCTGGATCTTCTGGAGCGCGCTGGCGCAGTTCTACCTCTTCCACGCGGTGTCCTGGCAGCAGGTGGGGTTCTACTTCCCGATGGTGATGTTTCTCCTGCTCAGCGTGTTTCCCCTGATCCGCCTGGGATCGGGTGGAGGGGAAGCCCAACCGGTGCTCTCCCGGCTGCTGCGAGGGCGACTCCAGCCTTCCACCTATGCGCTGTTGGCGGGATTCTCGCTCTTTCAGCTCCCCCCGCTCCTGATTCCGGGAGACGCCGCGCTCACCGGTGAAGGGAGATCCTACGCGCTGCACATGGTCGATGCGGGGGTGCGGTGCCGCGGCTGGGCGGTGGTGCGCCGCCCGGACGGGTCGACCTTCGAAGTGGATCTGCAGGGGAAGGCCGTGCTCCGGATCGCCTGCGACCCGATCCTGATCGCCGAGCGGGCCCGCAACATCTGCGAGGGGCGGAGCCGATTCGCCGCCGGCGCGGTGGAGCTCGACCTCCACCTGGTAGCGGGGCGGCGAAGCGC
The DNA here is from genome assembly GCA_036565615.1 of Gemmatimonadales bacterium. GTDB lineage: Bacteria > Gemmatimonadota > Gemmatimonadetes > Gemmatimonadales > GWC2-71-9 > JABFSM01. Next base: position 3,957 of record DATCXX010000359.1, read on the forward strand.
GCCCGCGCTGGACACGATCATCGACCTGCCCGGCTTCTGCGCCCGCAAGGTGCGCTACAATCCGTTCGGGCGGAACGACTGGATCCGGGCCGCCGGAGCCTACTCGCCCAGGTCCCGCCGCTCGGAACCGTAGCGCTGCTCGGCCCGGGCCCGGCTCTCCGCGTCGCCGAAGATCTTTTCGCCGTCGTAGCGGCCGTTCTCGATGAAGACCTCGCTGGTGTTGCGCCCCGCGGTCGCGCTGCCGGCCAGATGGATGCCCGCGATGTTCGACTCCAGGGTCAGAGGATCGAGCCGGGGCCGGCAGGACTCGTCATCCTGCTCGATGCCGATTTCGGTGAAGAGGCTGAAGTCGGGGTGATATCCGGTGAGCAGGTACACCCGATCGGCCGGGATCCGTTCTCTCCTTGCCTCCTTGCCTCCTTGACTCCCTGTTTCGATCACCACGCCCTGCCGCTCGATTGCCTCGACCGTCGTCCCGAACCGGGCCGCGATTTCTCCGGCCTTGATGCGGTTCAGCAGATCGGGCCGGAGCCAGTACTTGACGCTGGGACGGAGCTCCTCCCGGCGATAGACCAGGGTCACCCGCGCTCCGGCGCGATAGCAGGACAGCGCATGCTCGACCGCGGAGTTCTTTCCGCCCACGATCACCACGTCCTGTCCGGCGGACAGGTGGGCCTCGTCCGCGTAGTGGGATACGTGGGGAAGATCCTCTCCGGGGACTCCGAGGAGATTGGGATGCTCGAAGTATCCGGTGGCGAGCACCAGCCTGGAGCAGAGCATCCGCTCCTCCCCGAGCCGGGTGGCGACCCTGGCCTCGAGCCTGCCGTCGGCGCGGGTGGCTCCCAGCAGCCGGGTGTAGGTGCGGATCCGGATCCCTTCGGTCCGGGCGACCCCGCGATAGTACTTGAGCGCCTCTTCGCGGGTCGCCTTGGCGCCGGAGCAGACCAGAGGATGTCCGCCAATCTCCAGCCGCTCCGGGGTGGTGAAGAACGTCATCCCCACCGGGTAACGGACGATCGAGGCCGCGATCGGCCCGGCATCCACTACCAGCGGCTCGAGGCCCCGGCGCCGCGCCGAGATCGCGCAGGCCAGACCGATCGGACCGGCACCAACAATGAGGGGGTGGCTAGATTCCATGCCGGATCATGATTCCTCTCAGGGCGCAACGACGCAACGACGCAACGACGCAAGGTAATTCCCTTTGCGCCTTTGCGACTTTGCGTCTTTGCGTCTTGCTTGCCGCCTGCAATTCTCCCACCGATGCCGTCGTTCCCGATACTCCGCAGTTCGCCAGTCCCATCCTGGGCCGGCCCATGGAGGAGGTATTCTACGGCGCGTATCTCGACCAGGGAGGCCGGGACTACAACTGCGGCGGCAAGTACTACGCCCGGCACCGGGGCACCGACATCCTGCTGCGGAGTTTCCGGATTCAGGACTCCGGGGTGACGGTGGTGGCCGCGGCCGCGGGACAGGTCTCCGTAGTGCACGACGGCGAGCCGGACCGCAACGCCACCCAGGACAGCAACAACGACTGGAATGTCGTGTACCTCGTCCACCCCGGCGGGATCACGTCGATCTACGGTCATCTGCGCCGGGGCTCGATCCTGGTCACCCCCGGCCAGCAAGTGACCGCCGGCGCGCCGCTGGCTCTGGTGGGCAGCTCCGGGTTCTCCAACTGGCCCCACCTGCATTTCGAGGTGCGTCGGGGGTCCACCGCCATCGATCCGTGGAGGGGACCTTGTCAGCCAGGCGTCAGCCTGTGGCAGGCGCAGCTTCCCTACCAGAACGTGTTCCGGGTGCTGGACGCGGGGGTGCGAGACGGGCCGATCGCGGGACAGCCCGAACTGCTGGAGCGCCCGCCCGATTCACCCGCCATCACCGGCGCCGGTGGAGTGCTGAGCTTCTGGGCCGAGCTGTACAACATCCGGGCGGAGCTGCTCCGCGCCGAGCTCCGCAGTCCCGCCGGCGCGGTGGTCCAGAGCGTGGATTACCAGAACTTTCTCACCTTCAGCGCGGTGTTTGCCCTGGCCACCTACCCGGTGACTCCCGACCTCCCGCCGGGCAAGTGGCGGGCGGTGTTTCTGATGCGGGCCCTCGGCTCGCCGGTCACGGTCGAGATCTCCAGCATCGAGTTCACCTTGGCGCCGGGGATCGCTCTGCGAAGTGGGCGGGCCGGCGCTCCCCCAGGCCCCACGCTCCAGGTGTTCGCCCCGGGAGGGGATATCCGGTAGGACTCACTTTGCGTCTTTGCGTCCTTGCGCCTTTCTTTAACCTCCCATGACCACTCCACCCGAACACGACTCGACCACCCAGGCCGACGAGCATCTGTTGGAGCGGGTGCGCGCGGTCACCCTGGGGGAGTACGACGTCTACGGCGAGCTGGGCCGGGGCGGGATGGCCACCGTCTTCCTGGCCCACGAGCTCTCGCTGGACCGGAAGGTCGCCATCAAGGTCATGTCCCCCGCCATGATTCATGGGGCGGGGATGGTGGAGCGATTCAAGCGGGAAGCCCGCACCGCGGCCCACCTCTCCCACCCCAACATCATTCCGGTGTACGCGGTCCGGGAGGCGGACGGGCTGCTCTTCTTCGTCATGAAGCTGGTCGAGGGAACTCCGCTCGACGCCATCATCAAGGAGCTGGGCAAGCTGCCGATCCCGATGGTCGAAGCGGTGCTGGCCCAGGTCGGCGGCGCCTTCGGCTATGCCCACCGGCACGGCGTGGTCCACCGCGACATCAAGCCCAGTAACATCCTGATCGACGACGAGGGCTGGGCGGTGGTCACCGACTTCGGCATCGCGAAGGTGCAGGAGACCGAGGGGCTGACCCAGACCGGGATGGCGGTCGGGACCCCGACCTACATGAGCCCGGAGCAGTGCGGCGGCGGCGTCATCACCGGGGCATCGGACCAGTATGCCCTGGCGGTCGTCGCCTACGAGATGCTGGCGGGGCGGGCGCCGTTCATCGGGAGCGGCATGATGGCGCTGATGTACAGCCACTACCACGAAGAAGTGCCGCCGCTGGATTTGTTCCGGCCCGATTGTCCCGAGCCGTTGCGGCTCGCCATCATGCGGATGCTGGAGAAAGATCCCGAGAAGCGCTTCGCCTCGATGGAAGAGGCGGTTGCGGCGATGGGTGCGCGACACCTGGCCCATGACGATCCCACCCGAAGCCAGCTGATCTCGCTGGCCCGGACCGGGGTCACCCACAAGATCGTGTCCCAGGTCCAGACGCC
>DATCXX010000146.1:0-2406 GCA_036565615.1 Gemmatimonadales bacterium
CCTGCCGTTCTACATGATGGGGGAGGTCTACGGCTATGGGGTGGGTCCGGAGCGGAGCTACAACTTCGGCGACCGGTCGGTGGATTTCTTCGCTCACGGGTATGACGGGCTGATCAACTTCGGCTTTAAGGCCGAAGCCGCCGGACCGCTCGACTCGGTCTTCGCCAAATACTCGGCCGCGCTCACCGGGGGCGCGCTACGCGGGGTGTCCATCGTCAACTACATCAGCTCCCACGACGACGGGGGACCCCTCGATCCCGACCGCGCCGATCCCCTGGGGGCGGGCACCAAACTCCTGCTCGCTCCCGGGGCGGCCCAGATCTACTATGGCGACGAGCTGGCCCGGGCCCTCAAGGTTCCCGGCGCCGAAGGCGACGCCAACCTCCGCTCGTTCATGAACTGGAGCGACCTGGAGGCCGGTGGCCGCACGGCCCTGGTTCTGGCGCACTGGCGAAAGCTGGGTCAATTCCGCCGGGCGCATCCCGCGGTGGGGGCGGGCACCCATCGCCGGCTCCAGGCGGCTCCCTACGTCTTCAGCCGGACGCTCGAGACCGGGGGCAAGATCGACCGGGTGGTGGTGGCGATGGACCAGGGCGAAGCGGCGAAAACCATACCGGTTTCGGGCGTGTTCCCGGACGGCACCAGGCTGCACGATGCGTATTCGGGGGTGGGCGGTACCGTGAGAGAAGGGAGGATCGTGCTCACGACCCCATTCGGTCTGCTGCTGCTGAGCGAAGAATGAGGTGAGTCGGTCGGCAATCACTGAGAGGTCACGCAACCCATGGTCCTGTCCAGCCGAGTCATCGCCACCGGAGCGCTGCTCTTCGTGGTCACCGCCTGCGCAGCCAAGCGCTCCTCATCGGCCGAACCGCGCGCCGGGACGGAGACCATCTCCATTCGGGTCAGCGAAGGCACCCGGCTCGGCTTCGATCTCTCCCCCGACGGACGCCGGCTCGTCTTCGACCTGCTGGGCCAGCTTTGGGAAGTAGCCGCGGAAGGTGGGGAGGCCCGGCCGATCACCAACGCCGTGCGCGACACCGCCGAAGACCTCGATCCCTCTTTTGCCCCGGATGGCCGCAGGGTGCTGTTCCGGGGCGAGCGCCGCGGGCGCACCGGCCTGTGGCTGCTCACGCCGGGCGAACCGGGCCCGCGACAGCTCACCCAGCTGCCGGATCCCGATGGGTACGAGGGCAATGCCGCGTGGTCACCGGACGGAAACGTCGTCGCGTTGGTGCGCATCCTGCCACCCGATAGTGCCGGCCGGCGACCGCACAGCGCGATCGCGCTGCTCGACCCCGCCACCGACTCGACCCGACTGCTGCGGATCGAGGGGATTCCGTCGCCGGACGTTCGGGATCCCGCCTGGGAGCCGGGCGGAAAGCGGATCGCGGTCGTCGCGCGCTTTGTGGGCGCACCGAGAGGCGGCCGGCTCTGGATCGTCGACGCCGCCGGGGGCAAGGCGACGCCGCTGACGGCGGAAACCGTCTCGGCGCTCGCGCCCGCCTTCGCGCCCGACGGGCATCGGGTCGCGTTCTTCGCTCCCGATTCCGGCGGCCTGAACCAGGTCTGGGTGCTGGATCTTCAATCGGACCAGGCTTCGCCGAGGCGCCTGACCGGCCATGGCGACGTGAGCCCGACCCGGGTGCGCTGGAGCGCGGACGGCCGTGCGCTGCTCTACACGGCCGATGGACGGTTCTGGAGGATTCCGGCGACCGGTGGCGCGCCGGCGGAAATCCCCTTCACCGCGCAGCTCGCGTTCGAGCGTCCGCGGCGGGAGCTACCCCAGGCGCGATTTCCCGAGCCGGGCAAGCCGGACTCGGTGCGCGCCTTCTCCGGGCTTGCGATCTCGCCCGACGGCCGGAGTATCGGCATGATCGCGCTCGGCAAGCTCTGGGTGATGCCGGTGGGCGGGAAGGCTCGCCCGGTCGCGGAGGTGCCCCGAACCGCGCGTTACCTCGCCTGGTCGGCCGATGGCGCCCGGGTGGCCTGGTCCGCGGGACGGCCGGGTGAGGAAGACTTGTTCGCGACCAGTATCACCACCGGTACCACCTCCCGGCTGACGGCGCTTCCGGGCCGGGAGGTATTTCCCGCCTGGTCTCCCGATGGCCGGCACCTGTCGTTCGTTCACGAACAGCCGCAACGCAAGCCCTACCTCCGCATCGCGGAGGCGGGGATTCGCGAGCTGTCGGATCCCGGTGCTACCCGGATCCTCGATTCTGTCGGCCTGTCATGGACCGCCTCCGATGTGGACACACCGCAGTGGTCCCCCCAGTCGGATGGTCTCCTGTATCTGAACGGAGGATGGACCCCGGACCAGCCGACCGGGGCGACGATCACGCGTCTTTCCGGCGGGTCGTGGAAGCTTGGCCGGGTGCCCGACTCGCCGCTGTCGCTCCGATGGACGGA
>DATCXX010000153.1:0-5869 GCA_036565615.1 Gemmatimonadales bacterium
CGCGGCTCCCGGCTCGAGCTCCTCGGCGAGGAAGCCGGCCCGTTCTCGCTGCGCCTCACTCCCCGGGGCGGGATCACCTGGCAGGCCCGGCCCCGCCGTAACCCTCCCCTGACCGGCTGAAGTGTCGACCCGCCCCCTTCGGAGCCACTCATGCGCGCCCCAACTACAATTGTCGTTATAGCCCTGTGGGCTCTGCGGGGCTCGGCGGCGGCACAGCCGCCCCTCGAAACCGGTATCCTGCTCGACAGCGTCACCCGGCAGGCGGTGCGGGTGGGGAATGTCCACGGCGCCGGGCTCTGGCCCGGCTTCCGCCCCGACACCATCCCTGCCCTGTTCGTGCTGCCGGGCAAGGGCAGTTTCCTGTTCAACTGGCGGGGCGCGCTGCCTCCGCAGTACGCGGCCGTTCCGGCTCTGCCCGGCGCGGCCTGGCAGGAGAGCGGCGCCCTCGGCGCGGCCAGCACCGCGGGTGAGCTGGCCGGGCGCAACGTGGCCCAGGTCGTGGTGGGGCCTCCGGATCCGGCCGCCCTGCTCGCCACCCTGTTTCATGAAGCCTTTCACGTTTTCCAGCGGGTGTCGGCCGGACCGGGACGGAAGTTCGGCAAGGGAGAGAACTCCTACTACGTCGCCACCTATCCGGTCTTCAGCGAACCCAACGAGGCCCTGTTCGCGCTGGAGGGGAGGATCCTGGCGGCGGCACTGGAAGCATCCCGCCTCGGCAGGCAACGCGAGCTGGCCCGGGAGTTCGTGGCAGTCCGCCGGGCCCGGCACCGCAGGCTGGACGGGAGTTTCTCGGAATTCGATCGCGCCAGTGAGCTGAACGAGGGCCTGGCCGAGTACGTCCTGGTGCGAACCTTGGAGCTTCAGGCCGCCGACCCCTCCTTGCCCGCGGCGTGGCGCAGCTCCGCCCGGCGCAGCCTGGAAGAGGCCCGCCAACGCCTGGTCGGGCTCACTGGAAATCTCACTCAGTCATTCCGGCTTCGTTTCTATTCCACCGGGCCGGCCCAGGCCCGGCTGCTCGACGCCCTCTCTGGTGCCGAGTGGAAGTCCCGGCTGCTGGCGGAAAACCAGTACCTCGACGAAGCGCTCGCCGAGGCATCCGGTCTCGACGCGGCAGAGCAGCGGGCCTTTGCGCAGGCAGTCACCGCCTTCGACTCGGTCGGCCTCCGGCGCGAGGCCGCGTCGGGCATCGCTCGGCTCCAGGCGGTGCGGACCCGGCAGGTTGACTCGCTGCTGTCGCAGCCGGGTGTCCTGCTCGAGCTTTCGGCGTCCGCCCTGCCCCGCAAGGCGTTCGACATCTGCTCCTTCGACCCGCAGAATCACCTCCAGGTCACCCCCACCGTGCAGATTCAGACCCGCTGGTGGCGGCCCTGCGCCGGGCGGGCCTTGAGCGGCGAGTTCAACGTCCCCTCGGTGATCGACACCGAGCTGGGCACCATCCGGGCGGTGATCGGGCCGGAGACCGGGATGAAGCTCACCGCAGGCGGCGCGCCGGTCGTGCTGGCGGACGGACAGACCATCCCGGAGGCGCTGGAGGTGCAGTTGCAGGCGCCTCGCGCGAGTGTCCGAGCGGCCAGGGCGAGGCTTACCCGCGAGGGACGGATGCTGCGAATCACCCCGCTGCCATGAGCTGAAACGATCCCGGGGACCCCGCGTAGGGTCAGGAACCTCCACATCACCGGTCCGGCCCCATGCGCACTCCCGCGTTCCGCTACCCCCTCGGCACCGTCCTTCTGGTTGCGGCAGGCCTGGGGGCGTCCCAGTCCGGAACTCCGCAACAGGCGGTGGACGAGCTGCTCGCGGCCGACCGGGCCTTCTCGGCTGCAAGCGCCGCCACCGACGTGGTCTCCGGCATGTCCGCGATGTTCGCGGCCGATGTGGTCCTTCCCCTCCCCGGAGGCAAGTTCGCCAACGGACTCCCCGCGGCCCGCGCGGCGCTCGCGGCCAATGCCGAGAACGCCGGCGCCCGGGTGGAATGGACTCCGATCCGCGGCGGTATCTCGGCCGACGGGCTGCACGGGTTTACGTTCGGCTACATGACGCTGCACAAGGCCGACCAAACGATCGCGCCGGCCAAGTATCTCTCCTACTGGATCAGGACATCGGAGGGATGGCGGGTGGCGGTGTACAAGCGGACCCGCCGTCCCGATTCGCTGGTCTCAACGGCATTGCTGCCGGCCGCACTTCCCCCCCGAATGGTGAAACCATCCGACGACGACGCAACGGTCGAGGCCTATCGGAAGAGCATCGACCGGGCGGAGCGCGATTTCTCCGACGAAGCCCAGAGAATCGGACTCGGCCCCGCCTTCGCGAAGTACGGCAGCGCCGATGCGGTCAACATGGGAGGTCCGGCGGCGGCGGGATTCGTGATCGGGTCGGAGGCGATCGGGCGGACGGTTTCGGCCGGGGACGCTCCCGGCGGCAGCCCGGTCTCCTGGGCGCCGGATCGGGTGATCGTGGCGTCGAGCGGGGATCTGGGCGTGACCATCGGGATGATCCGGCCCAATGCACAGCCCGCGGACGGCTCCACGCCCGCGGGATTCGCCTTCTTTACCATCTGGCGGCGGGCCACCCCGAAGGATCCCTGGCGCTACGTCGCCGAGTGAACCCGGGCAGCCACTGGATTCACCCCCCGAGGCGTCGCCGTCTCGGGTCGACGCTCGAGAGACCGGTGAAGCTTCCCCTGCCCCGACCTTGAGGTAATTTGGGGGTGTTCCCCGCACGTCCCCTTCGCAGGTCAGGTCCCCATGCGTTTGCTTCGTGCCACCGCCGCGCTGGCTCTCGTCGCCCTTCCCCTCTCCGCCCAGCTTCCGCCCGGCGTCACCAAGGGAGCCTCGGTCGAGGGGATCACCGAATACGTCCTCGCCAACGGGCTTCGGGTCCTGATCTTCCCCGACGCCAGCCGGCCCACCGCCACCATCAACATCACCTACCTGGTGGGCTCCCGGCACGAGGGCTACGGCGAAACCGGGATGGCCCACCTGCTGGAGCACATGGTCTTCAAAGGGTCGACCAGACACCCCAACATTCCCCAGGAGTTGACCGACCATGGGTCCCGTCCGAACGGGACGACCTGGTACGACCGGACCAACTATTTCGAGACGGTGCCCGCCACCGAGGAGAACATCCTCTGGGCCCTGGACCTCGAGGCCGACCGGATGGTGAACAGCTTCATCGCCAAGAAAGACCTGGAGAGCGAGTTCAGCGTGGTCCGCAACGAATTCGAGTCCGGGGAGAACTCGCCCAACAACGTGCTGCTCCAGCGCGCGTTGAGCACCGCCTTCATCTGGCACAACCACGGCAAGAGCACCATCGGGGCCCGGAGCGACATCGAGAACGTTCCGATCGAGCGGCTGCAGGCCTTCTACCGCAAGTACTATCAGCCCGACAATGCCGTGCTGGTGATCGCCGGCAAGGTGGACGAGACCAGAGTCCTCGGCCAGGTGGTGGAAAAGTTCGGCGCCATCCCCAGGCCGGTGCGCTCGCTGGAGCGAGGGAACCTCATCTATCCCACTTATACCGAGGAGCCGATCCAGGACGGGGAGCGCGAGGTTTCGCTCCGCCGGGTCGGAGAAGTCCAGCTCGCCATGGCACTCTACCACGTCCCCGCGGGCTCGCATCCCGACTACCCCGCGGTCCAGGTCCTGGCCCACGTGCTGGGAAATGCGCCCAGCGGGCGGCTGTACAAAGCGCTGGTGGAGAGCAAGCGGGCGACCAGCGCAGGATCGTTCGGGCAGTCCTTCAAGGAGCCCGGTGTGCTGATCGGGACGGCGACCCTCCGGAAGGATCAATCGCTCGACTCGGCCACGGCGATTCTGATCCAGACCATGGAGCAGGCCGCCACGGTGCCGCCGACCGGGGAGGAGGTCGAGCGGGCCAAGACCCTCTTCCTCAAGAACATCGATCTCCAGCTGACCAACTCGCAGAGCGTAGGACTCGCGCTGACCGAATGGGCCTCGCAGGGAGACTGGCGGCTCCTCTTCGTGCAGCGGGACCGGCTCAAGGAGGTCAAGGTCGCCGACGTGCAACGGGTGGCCCAGGCCTACCTCAAGCCCTCCAACCGCACCGTGGGCCTCTTCCATCCCACCGAGAAGCCTGACCGCGCCACGATTCCAAAGGTGGCCGATGCCGAGATCGTGGCCTGGACCCGGGATTACAAGGGCAACCCCGTGCTGGCGGCGGGGGAGGCGTTCGATCCCTCACCTTCGGTGATCGAGGCGCGACTAACCCGTTCGACCCTGCCCAACGGGATGAAGCTTTCCCTGCTGCCCAAGTCCACCCGGGGCAATACCGTCAACGCCACGGTGACGCTCCGGTACGGAGACGAGAAGTCGCTGGCCGGCCGCCGGATCACCGCGGCCCGGTTCCTGGGACAGATGGTGAGCCGGGGCACCAAGGACAAGACCCGGCAACAGATCCAGGACGAGATCGACAAGCTCAAGGCCCAGATCTTCTTCGCCGGCACGGGCAACGCCCTGACCGCCACGATCTCGACCACCCGGCCCAATCTGATTCCGGCGCTGCGGCTGGTGGCCGAGGTGTACAAGGGGGCCAGCTTCCCGGACAACGAGTACGACACCTTCAAACGGGCCCAGATCGCGGGACTGGAGCAGGCCAAGTCGGAGCCCGGCTTCCTGGTGGGCAACCTGATGAGCCGCCGGATGACACCGTATCCCGTGGGGCACCCACTCTACACCGGCACCGTGGAGGAGCAGCTGGCCGACTACCAGGCCACGACGGTGGAGGATCTCCGGAGCCTCTACGCCGAGCTGATGGGCGCTTCCCACGGCGACATCGCGGTGGTGGGCGACTTTTCGAAGGACTCGGTGGCGACGGTGGCGCGAGAGCTGTTCGGCGACTGGAAGAGCCCCAAGCCCTTTGCCCGGCTGGTACGGCGTTATTTCGAAGTGGCGCCCTTCAACGAGAAGATCGAAACCCCCGACAAGGCAAACGCGGTCTTTGCCGCAAGCCAGAACCTCAAGCTGCGCGACGACAGCCGGGACTATGCGGCGCTGGTACTGGGCGGAACCATGCTGGGCGGCGGATTCCTGAACTCCCGGCTGGCGACCCGGATCCGGCAACAGGAGGGATTGAGTTACGGGGTCGGTGGAGGGATCGGCGCCCAGTCGCTCGACAGCGTGGGGAGTCTCAATGCCAACGCCATCTATAACCCTGAAAACGTGGTGAGGCTGGAAGCGGCGTTCATGGAGGAAATGGTCAAGGCGGTCAAGGAAGGATTTACAGCCGAGGAGGTCGAGAAGGCCAAGCAGGGATGGCTGCAGCAGCAGCTGCAGAGCCGGTCGAGCGACGCGTTTCTGGCGGGGCAGCTCGCCAACCAGACCGTCACTCGGCGCACCATGGCCTACAACGAGCAGCTGGAGAAGTGGGTGGCCGCGCTGACCGCGGCGGACGTGAACGCGGCGATGCGGAAATACATCGTCCCGGCCAAGATCTCGATGGCCAAAGGCGGGGATTTCGCCAATCACCCGCCCAAGCCGAAGGCGGTGATTCCCTAGCGCGGTAATCGCCCCCGCAGGTCTACCGCGACAGAGGCCTCAACACCGACTGCCGCAGTGGGCTCGCACCAGCTGATCCAGCAGCCGGACGAACCGGGGATGCGAGACCGTGCGCGCCCGTCCGGCCTCATCCCGCTGTCCCGGTGCGGTCTTGTGGGCGACCACCAGGTCGAGCGCCGGGATCACCACGATGTGCTGCCCGATCGCCCCGTGCGCCGCGTAGGCTCCCCGGTAGACGCCCTCGGCGTGAGGGCCGTCCCAGACCCACCAGAGATATCCGTACCCGAACGGTCCCCGGCGGCGCGCCGGCGGGTTCATCGCTTCAACCGGAGTGAACGCCCGGGTGCTCTCCTCCA
>DATCXX010000156.1:0-3028 GCA_036565615.1 Gemmatimonadales bacterium
GGCGCCGAAGCTTCCGCTCCGGCGGCCGGCGGTCGCCAGCCAGCCCGACTGGTACGTGATCCGCTGCGTCTACCGGCGCCCCCAATGCGCGCCGGTGATGGGAGCGCTGGTCAGCGACCCGACCCCGCCCTTCCAGCTCGCATCCTTCTTCGATTCCGACGCGCCGGCCCGTCCCCTGACGGTCATGCTCCCGATCGATACGACCCCGTCGGGCCTGCGGAAAGCCGACAAGGGCGTGGCCTTCGTGATTTCGGACGAGCTGAGCAAGCAGATGAGCCGGATCAAGGGGCTCAAGGAGCTGACCGATGGCGATCTCAACCCCGCGCTCGGGTTCGGCATGATCTGCTCGCTCTCGATCCCGATCATCACGCTCTGCGCCTTCATCGTGCTGATGATCTTCGTGGCGCTGCTGAACATCGTGTTCTGGTGGCTGCCGTTCTTCAAGATCTGTTTCCCGGTGCCCCGCCTGGAAGCCAAGGGATGATCGACGAGGCGCGCGCCTTCGGCCGGGGGCTGAGCTTCCCCCCGCGGATCGGCCGGGACGGCCGGCTGTCGTGGTCGGCCGGCCCGACCAATATCCGGGAATGCATCCGGGTGCTGCTGCTGACGGTGCCGGGAGAGCGGCTTTTCCGGGCCGACTACGGGGCGGACCTGCGCCGGATCCTCTTCGAGCCGAACACCACCTCCACCCGGCGGGAGATCCGCAATCAGATCGAGCGGGCCCTCTCGGCGTGGGAGCCGCGTATCGAGGTGGAGGCGATCGAGGTGGAGGAAGACCCGGCGGACGGCCGCGCCGCCATCGCCACCATCCGCTATCGCCTGGTGGCGACCCGGGCGTCGGAAGAACTGAACCTCCGCTTCCAGCTGGCGAGCTGAGGACCCGACGATGCCGCTCCTGACACCCCGGCTCGACGACCGAACCTACGATCAGATCCTCCGCGACACCCTCGCCCGGATCCCGGTGCATACGCCGGAGTGGACCAACTTCGGCCCCAGCGATCCCGGCGTGACGCTGATCGAGTTGTTCGCCTTCATGACGGACAACATGCTCTATCGCTGCAACCTGGTCCCCGAGCGCAACCGGCTCAAGTTCCTCCAGCTCCTGGCCCTGCCGCTCCGGCCCGCCTCGGCGGCGGGGGGCGTCATCACGATCACCAACCAGCGCGGCCCCATGGAGACGGTGACGCTGCCGAGCGGACTGGGCGTCCTCGCCGGGAGCGTGCCCTTCATCACCACCAGCGGGCTCGACGTGCTGCCCATCGAGGCGCGGGTCTACTATCGCCGCCGGCTGACCGGAATCGAGGAGCGGGATGCCCGGCAGATGTGGGAGCTGTTTCAGCTCCAGGCCGACGACCCGAGCGAGCTGGAGTTCTACGAGACGGTGCCGTTCGATCCCCCCGCGGCCGAGGCGGATCTGCCGGTACTGGATCTGGGCGGGAGCCAGACGGTGGACCGGAGCGCCTGGATCGCGGTGCTGGCCCGTGAGGGAGATACCGACCTGGTCCGGCTGATGGCGCAGCTCAGCCGGAAGACGCTGACCCTCGGGATCATGCCCGCTCCGGACCCGAGCGCCCGGCGGCTCACCCCGGGCGGCCCCGGCGCGGCCCGCGTCACGGTGCCGCTCCAGTATTCCCTGTTCACCGGCCGGCCCGACCAGCCGTACCTCCCGCTCACGGCCCGGACCGGCAGCGACCCGACCCTGGATCTCACCCTGGTCGAGCTGACGCTCCCGGCGTGGAATCCGCTCGACGTCCGCCGGGAGCCCAATCCGCTCAACGCCGGCACCGGCGACCTCCCACCGCTGCTCCAGGACGACCGCCTGCTGGGCCGGTTGCTGACCTGGATCCGCATCCAGGTGGTGCCCAACCAGCAGTCGGAGGTGCTCGCCAGCGGCGCCCGGGCCCAGTTCTCCTGGATCGGCGTGAACGCCAGCCGGATCAGCCAGCGGGTGGAAGTCGTGGGCGAGCCGATCGGGACCGGAACCGGCGAGCCCGATCAGCGGTTCCGGCTGGCCAACGCGCCGGTGCTGCCCGGCACCGTGCGCCTGGTGGTCAACGGCGAGGCGTGGGAGGAGATCGACGACCTGCTCGCCGCCGCCCCCGAAGTGCCGATTCGCGATCCACTCTCCGCGGACGGCGGGGCCGACGCGAACCGGGGTCACCCGCGGCGATTCGCGGTGGATGCGGAGGCGGGCGAAGTGGTCTGTGGAGACGGCCTCCGGGGTTCCCGGTTTCCCGCCAACGCGCCCCTCATCGCCAGTTATGCCTACTCGAGCGGTCCCGCGGGCAACCTGGGCGTGCGCGCGATCAACGCCGCCCCGACCCTGCCGGCGGGATTCGTGGTGTCCAACCCGCTGCCGACCTGGGGCGGCTCTCCCTCGGAGACGGTGGCCGAAGCGGAGCGGAACATTCCGCTCCGGCTCAAGAACCGGAACCAGGCGGTGTCGAAGGAGGACTTCCGGGAGATCGTGCTGCGGACCCCGGGCATCGAGCTGGCCCGGGTCGAGATCGTTCCGCTGCTTCACCCGGAGATCGGGGCGCCCTCTCCCGGCGTGGTCACCGTACTGGTGATTCCCCGCGACCTGCGCCGGCTCGAGGGTCCCGAGCCCGACGGGTTCTTCCTCCGCGCGGTGTGCGAACAGCTCGAGCCGCGACGGGTGATCACCACCGAGGTCCACGTGCGGGGACCGGCCTATGTACCGGTCATGGTGTCGGTGGGGGTCGACGTGGCGCCCGGCGCCGAGGCCGCGCTGGTCCGGAAGGCGATCGAGGACCGTCTGAAGGCGTTCCTGGCGCCCGCACCGGAACCGGGATGGCCGCTGGGCAAGGCAGTCGACCGGCAGGCGCTGCTGGTGGAAGCGGCCCGGGTGCCCGATGTGGTCGCGGTGCGCACCGTGCTCCTCTGGTCCGGAAAGACGACCGGTGCGGTGGACCAGGTGCCGATCGCCGGCCTGGAGCTTCCCCGCCTCGACCGCATCACCGTGTCGGTGGGCGAAGCCGAGGACCTGCTCGCGGCCGCCCCGCCGACC
>DATCXX010000181.1:0-3127 GCA_036565615.1 Gemmatimonadales bacterium
TGAACGGATTCTCCCTGCCGGTGATACGCCCGGAGCGACCGACGCCGGGGTGCCCGAATTCATCGACCGGATGCTGGCGGACTGGTTCGATTCGGACGAACGGGCCCGTTTCCTGGCCGGAATTCCCGAGCTCGACCGGAGCAGCCGCGCCCGGAGCGGCCGGGACTTCGCTGACAGTACGGAGACCGATCAGGCCGCGGTGCTCACGGTCCTGGATGACGAACTGACCGCGCTCCGCCGAGCCGGCCGCGGCGGCGAGGCCAACCGGCACTGGTTCGGGATGCTCAAGTACCTCACCGTCTGGGGCTACTTCACCTCGGAACCCGCGGCGCGGATCACCCTGGGCAGCTTCCCGCTGCCCGGACGCTTCGACGGCTGCGCGCCCTATCAGGCGCCCGGGTAATCGTCCTCACGCTCTGACCGGAGCCGTCCGATGCTGATCCAGAACACTGATCCGGACTACGATGCGATCGTGGTGGGCTCCGGCATGACCGGGGGGTGGGCGGCGAAGGAGCTGACCGAGCTCGGACTCCGCACCCTCGTCCTCGAGGCCGGCCGGCCGATCACCCCCGAGAAGGACGCCGCGGAGCATGTCCAGCCCTGGGAGATGCGCTTCCGCGGGATGGGCGACCGCCGTCATGTGGAATCGCGCCAGCGGATGCAGCGCAACTCGGTCTCCTTCGACGAGCTGAGCCATCGCTACTGGACCGACGACGTGGACAACCCGTATACCACCCCGGCGGACAAGCCGTTCCACTGGTTCCGGGCCCGGCAGGAAGGAGGCAAGTCGCTGATCTGGGGCCGGCAGGTGTACCGGTGGAGCGACCTTGATTTCGAAGCGAACCTCCGTGACGGCATCGCGGTGGACTGGCCGATTCGCTACCGGGATCTCGCCCCCTGGTACGACCGGGTGGAGCGCTTTATCGGGGTGAGCGGCCGGGCCGAAGGGCTGGCCCATCTGCCCGACGGTCCCTTCCTGCCCCCGATGGCGTTGACCTGTGTCGAAGAGCACGTGCGGGAGCGGATCGCGGCGCGCTTCGGCGGCGAGCGCCTGATGACCATCGGCCGGGTGGCGGTGCTCACCGAGGCCCTCCATGGACGGGCGCCCTGCCACTATTGCGGCCCTTGCCATCGCGGATGCATCACCCGGTCGTATTTCAGCAGCGTGAATGCCACCCTGCCCGCCGCCCGCGCGACCGGACGGCTGACCCTGCGCCCGTTCAGCATCGTGCGGAGCCTGGTGCTCGACCGGCGCACCGACCGGGTCTCCGGGGTCCGGGTGGTCGACGCCCAAACCCGCGCCGACCGGGTCTACACCGCGCGGGTGGTGTTTCTCTGCGCCTCGGCGATCGAAAGCGCCCGGATCCTGCTCAACACGAGATCGGCGCGTTTTCCCGACGGCCTGGCCAACTCCAGCGGGCAGGTGGGGCGCAACATCATGGACCACATCAAGTGGGGTGGCGCTTCCGGTGAGATGGAGGGCTGGAGCGACAAGCGGACCGTCGGGAGCCGGCCCAACGGGATCTACGTGCCGCGGTTTCGCAACGTCGGTTCAAAGCACCCGGATTTCATGCGCGGGTACGGCTTCCAGGGTGGCGCCAACCGGGGAGGGTGGCAGGGCTTGGCCCGGGCGCCGGGGATCGGCCTCGACTTCAAGCGACGGCTCTCCACCCTGGGACCCTGGTCCATGACCTTCGGCGGATTTGGCGAGATGCTGCCCCGGGAAGAGAACCGCGCGACGCTGCACCCCACTCGGGTGGATGCGTGGGGAATTCCGGTGCTGCACATCGACTGCTCCTGGGGGCCCAACGAACTGGCGCTGTACCGGGACATGAACGTCACTGCGGCCGAGCTGCTCGAGGCGGCGGGAGCGCGGAACATCCGTCCCGACGCCCGCGGTCCCAGCACACCGGGGAACACCAATCACGAGATGGGAACGGCGCGGATGGGCCGGGATCCCAAGACTTCGGTACTCAATCGGTGGAATCAGGCGTGGGATGTTCCCAATCTCTTCCTGACCGACGGAGCCTGCATGACCTCCAGTGCCAACCAGAACCCCTCACTGACCTACATGGCGCTCACCGCGCGCGCGTGCCATCACGCGGTGGATGAGTTGAAACGGGGGGCCCTGTGAGGCGCCAAGGATGAACTGCCATTGTCCATTGCCTATTGCCTGTCTGCCAGTAACACGCTGTGGAGCAGGACGTTGGTCCCGTTCGTCACATCCTCAGGGCGGGTGAGCTCGTTGGGCGAATGGCTCACCCCGCCCACGCTGGGCACGAAGATCATTCCGATCGGCGCGATCCGGGCGATCTCCTGGGCGTCATGCCCCGCGCCGCTCGGCATGGTGCGGGTGCTCAGGCCGAGCCCGCGGGCGCTCTGCTCGATCAGTCCGCGCAGCCGGATGTCGGTCGGGGCCGGCTCGTTGGTGCTCAGGAGCCGCATCGCGAACGTGGTGCGTGTCTCCTCGGCGATCCGCCGTCCCATCTCCTCGAATTTGGGCGGGAAGGTCGTCAGCGTCTCGGCCGCGAGATCGCGCAGGTCTACCGTCAGGGTCACTTCGCCCGGAATGACGTTGACCGTTCCCGGCACCGCGATCAGCCGGCCCACGGTGCCGACCTGGCGGCCGGGCACCGCGCGGATCGCTTCGTTCACCGCCACGGTGAATTTGGCCGCGGCCAGCATCGCGTCCCGGCGCTGATCCATCGGGGTGGTGCCGGCGTGGTTGGCAAAGCCCTTGAAGGTGACTTCGAACCAGCGGATACCGACGATCCCCTCGACCACCCCGATCTGGATGCCATCCTGGTCGAGGATCCCGCCCTGCTCGATATGGAGCTCGAAGTAGCAATGGTAGTCACCTCGCCGCTTCCGGGCGGTTTCGAGCCGCCCCAGGTCCCCGCCGATTCTGGGGATACCGTCGCGGATGGTGATGCCGGAGCGGGCCGTGGTGTTGAGGAGCTCCTCGGTGGGGGCTTCGACCATCATCCGGCTGCCGACGGTGCCGCCCTCCTCGTTCTGGAAGATCACCACCTCGAGCGGACGCCGGAGACGGGTACCGCTCTCCCGCAGCGTCTGCACCACTTCGATGGCGCCCATCGAGCCGACGTCGCCGTCGTAGTTGCCGCCG
>DATCXX010000226.1:0-3375 GCA_036565615.1 Gemmatimonadales bacterium
GTCATGCTGGTGGGCGAGCAGCCCGGCGACGCGGAAGACCGGGCCGGCAAGCCGTTTGTGGGGCCGGCCGGCCGGCTGCTCGACGAGGCGATGGCGGGGGCGGGACTGGATCCGCTCGAGGTCTACATCACCAACGTGGTCAAGCACTTCAAGTTCATCACCCGGGGCGGGCGCCGCTTCCACAAGACGCCGACCCGCGCCGAGGTCGAGGCCTGCCGGGCCTGGATCGAAAGCGAACTGGCAGTGGTGCGGCCGGAGGTGCTGGTCTGCCTCGGCGCGACGGCGGCGCAGAGCCTGCTGGGCCGGACCGTGAGGGTGACGGTGGATCGGGGAAAGGATTTGCCGACCCGGTTCGCTCCCCACGCGGTGGTGACGATCCACCCCTCGGCGGTACTCCGGCAGCGTACCTCGGCTGACCGGCGGCGCGAGCTCAAGCGGCTGACCGCCGACCTCAAGCTGGCGGCCTCGCTGTAGCTCACCCGACGATCAGGTCGGCGGCGGGCTCTGCCAGAGGACCTGAATGATCATCCAGCGGCCCTTCTCCCTGGCCAGCAGGAGGTAATCGGTCCCCCACCACGCGGTGAGCTTGGCGCTGGCGGTCTGATCCTGAACGTCGAACACCGTGATGTCCTTGGGCGCACCGGCGGGCGTCTTGCTCGCCCCGCTCTTGATCCGTTTGGCGTAGGACATGAAATCGGCGAAGGGCATCGCCTCGCCGGCGTAGGGCGCGTCGGGCTTGGCGCGCCAGTAGCCGTACTTTCGCACCTCGGGCCACACGCTCCGCACCAGCCGGATGGTATCTCCCTCGTAAAACCCTTCGACATAGTCGAGCACGGCAGCGCGGACCGCGTCCCGGTCCGCCGGCGCCTGTGCCGCGGCCGGCCGGGTGACGAGGACGCTCAAGGTGAGCAAGGCGATGGCAGCACGCATGAAGGTTCCTGCGGGAGAATGTTTGCCGGGGCCGGGTCATTCATCCCGGAGGACCAGCACCGGATCCACGCGCGCCGCGCGCCGCGCGGGGAGCAGGGAAGCCAGCACCGTGACCACCCCGAGCACGGCAGACCCCAGCAGAAGAGTAACCGGGTTGCCGGGGCCGATGTCGAAGAGCAGACTGCGCAGCACCCGGGCAAAGGCGAGTGCCCCCATCACTCCTACCCCCAGGCCCGCCAGGATCGGCACCAGGGCCTGGCCGACCACCAGGCGATAAATCTGCCGGGTGCGAGCGCCGAGGGCGATGCGAATGCCCAGCTCCCGGCGCCGCTGGACCACGGCCTGGCTCGCAATCCCGAAGCAGCCCAGCGCCGTGAGCAGAAGCGCCATCGCCGCGAACACGCTGAACAACACCATGGGGAAGCGGAGATGGCCGAGCGAGTTCTCGACCACCTGCTCCATGGTGAACGGGTCCCCGATCGGCTCCCTTGGCGCGGCCCGCCGGAGCGCCTGGCGCAGCGGAGCGAATCCGTCCAGCGGGGCCGAGGTCCGGATCATCACCGTCATCCCCGGCCAGGCGGCTTGGGCATAGGGCGCGTAGAAGTAGGGCTTGACCGGCTGGGCCAGCCCGCCGTGCCGGACGTTGCCGATGACGCCGATGATGGTGACCCAGGGTCCGTCGGTTTCGAAGCGGCCCAGCTTGATCCGGCGGCCCACCGGATTGACGCCGGGAAAGTATTCCTCACGCAGCGCTTCGTTGATCACCATCACCGCCGGCGCCGAGGGACGGTCGGCCGAGGTAAAGTCGCGCCCGGCCCGCAGCGGAATCCCGAGGGTCTGGAAAAACCCGGGGCAGGCGACTCCGTAGGAGGCGCTGGGCAGATGGGCGGGGCCGGGGTCGGGAGCCCCCTCGAGCACGAAGCTGCGTCCGGCATTCGCGCCCGAGAGCGGGACGTGGCTCACCGCGCTGGTCGCGACGACGCCCGGCACCAGGACCGTTTCTCTCGACAGATCGGCGCAGAGATTCACCCGCTCGGCCGGCCCGTAGAAATCGGCCTGCGGGAGCGCCAGGTCCACGGCGATGACGTTGGCGGGATCGAGTCCGGGAGCCACCCGCTGGAGCCGGCTGATGCTCGCGATGAGCAGCCCGGCGCCGACCAGGACCAGCATGGCGAGGGCCACCTCGCCCCCGACCAGCACGCTCTTGAGCCGGTGGGTATGGCGGGCGGTCGTGCTCCGCGCCCCCGCGTCGCGAAGCAGCTCGGCCGGCTCGGCCGGAAGCGAGGTCAGCGCGGGGGCGAGACCCGCCGCGATGCCGGTGAGCAGCGCCACCAGCACACCCACCAGCACGACGGTGCCGTCGAGCGAGACGGTGCTCAGATCGCGAAAGGGCACGCTCCGGAGACTCTGGGGAAAGACCGCGAACAGCGCGCGGGTCCCCAGGGTAGCGAGGCCCAGTCCGAGGGCCGCGCCACCCAGCGCAAGCACCACGCTTTCGGTCACCAGCTGACCCGCGATCCGGGCCCGGCTCCCGCCCAGGCCCATCCGGATCGCGATCTCCCGGCGGCGGGCGGCGCCCCGGGCCACCAGCAGGCTCGCGATGTTGGCGGCCGCGATCAGCAGCACCAGCACCACCGCGGCGAGCAGGGTCCGCAGCACATTTTCGGCGCCCTCGATCCAGAGGTCCCGCATCGCGAACACGTTGACGGTTTCGTTGGTGTTGGTGGCCGGATACGCCGCTGCAAGCCGGTGACCGATGGCGCGCAGCTCGCTCCGCGCCGCGGGCAGGCTGACGCCGTCCCTGAGCCGGGCCACGGCCATGAAGGAGTGGGACGCACGGCCCTGATCGTCGGCGTTGAGGTTGATGGGGAGCCAGATCTGCTGGCCGGCGCTCGGGAAGGCAAAGCCGTCCGGCATGACGCCCACGACCTGGGAGGCCTCGCCGTTGATCCGGATGGTCTTTCCCACCAGGGAGGAATCCGCGCCGTAGCGGCGCTGCCAGAGCCGATGGCTCAGCACCACCACCCGAGTGCCCGGCGCATCATCGGAGGTGAGCAGACCGCGTCCCAGCAGCGGGGGGACGCCGAGCAGATCGAAGACGCCGCCGGTCACCCGGATTGCGCCGACTTGCTCGGGCTCGGTTCCATCGGACAGGTTGGCGCCCAGGTACTGGTACAGCGCCATCGCGGAAAAGACCCGGTTTTCCTTCTGCCAGTCGAAGTAGTTGGGCGCGGCGAGGGTGTAGCCGCCGGTCAGGTCGTCGTCGTCGGTCTCCAGCACCATCACCAGGCGGTCCGACCGGGGATAGGGCAGCGGCTTGAGGAGCAGGGTATTGACGAAGCTGAAGATGACCGTGAGCCCGCCCAGCGCGACCGCGAAGGTGAGCAGCGTGAAGATCGTGAACCCCGGGCTCCGGCCCAGGGTGCGAAAGGCATAGCGCAGATC
>DATCXX010000227.1:0-3229 GCA_036565615.1 Gemmatimonadales bacterium
GGTCGGCCTCCCGGGCGAAATCGTCGGCCGGCATGTCGTACCCGGCCCGCCACATGGCGCCGGCATCCGAGAATCCCATCCCGCGAGCCCCCTTGTTGGCCAGCTCGACGAACCGCTGATAGCGCGCCCGCATCGGCGCGCCCACCCGGTGCCATCCCTGCCAGGCATCGAGCAGCTCGGCCGGATCCCGGCTCTCGGCCAGCACCTTGCTGAGCTCACCGATCTGGCGGCAGTCCTCTCCCGAGCCGGTCTTGCCGGGGCGGCAGTAGGTACCCCGGCCGTAGTCGGCATCCATGCTGACCGTAAGCCGGGTCAGCTCCGCCGCCTCGGCGGGATCGGCCGGAGGCGGCGCCGCCAGCGCGAGCTTGAGCAGGAGGAATTTTCGCCGCAGCTCGGCCGGGAGACGGACGCCGTCGTAGCGCCGAGCCTGCATCGCCAGCCGCTGGACCGCGGTTCCGAAGATGCTCTGCGCCTCGGCCGACAGCGCCTCGGAATCTTCGGTGATGAAATTCTGCTGGATCCACTGCGCCTGGTTCACCCGGATGCTGAGCTCGGCGAGGGTGGACTCGGCGGTTTGCATGAAGCCCAGGGCGGTAGGACGGTTGGACGGCTGAAGCGCAGGACGGCTGGTTTGTCCCGAGAGTCCGGCTGCCAACAGCGGCATTCCTGTCAGGAGTGCACCGCTGAGAATCCACTTCCGCATCTCCCACTCCTTGCGCCGTTGCGCCGTTGCACCTTTCCGCCCTCGTTGCGTCTTTGCGTCTTTCCGTCTTTGCGTCCTACTGCAACTCCCCCGCAAATCTCCACTGGGGACGATGGTCCCGGCTGAGCGGCGCACCGGTCAGCAGGGCGCGCACCATTTCCACCGGCATGCTGCCGGCCCGGAGCACCGCGTCATGGAAGGCCCGGTCGCTCATCCGGCCGCTTCCGACCAGCTCCCGATGCAGCGCCCGGAACTGGAGTCCCCCCATCATGTAGGCAATCTGGTAGAGCGGCGGATAGGTGCCGATGAAGGAACGGCGCACCTCCGCGGTGGCGTTGGCGCGCTCGTGGCCCACCCGGTTCACCAGCAGGTCGATCGCCTCCTGGGGCGACATTTCGCCCAGGTGAAACCGGAGCGAGAAGATGATCCGGGCGGCGCGGTGCATCCGCCAGAACAGCATGCCGACCCGGTCCTCGGAGGTCCGGGGGAAGCCGGCATCGTACAGCAGCATCTCCCAGTACAGGGCCCAGCCTTCGGTCCAGAAAGGGGTGCCGAAGAGGTCGCGGTGGGTGTTGTAGCGGTCGGTCATGAACCACTGCAGGTGGTGCCCCGGAATCAGCTCGTGCTGCACCGTCGCCCGGGAAAAATGGATGTTGTTGCCCCGCATGGTCATCATCTTGTCTTCCTGGGCCATGGCGTCGGTGGGATACGACACCTGGATCAGGGCGCCGCCCAGGAAGAAGGGGCTCACCTTCTGCTGGGCCGGCGAGAGCATCTCCATCCACCAGTCGTCCTTGGCGAGGGGCGGCACCGTCACCAGCCCGCGCTGCTCGATGAAGGCCACCGCTTCCCGGGCCAGGTCCCGGACCAGGTCGGTCTGCTTCCCGGGCTCGACGTGCAGGGTCTTCACCTTTTCCATCGCGGCGCGCCAGTTGTCGCCGAAGCCCATCGCGCGGGACGCCTTGAGCATCTCCGCTTCGCACCAGGCGAACTCCCGCTCCGCGATCTTGACCAGCTCCTCGGGGGTGTAGGGGATCATTTCGAAGGCCAGGTCCTCGACCAGCGCGGCGCGGCCGATGGGATCGCCGATGATCGGCTCGTCCTCTCCCGCCTTGACCCCGACCACTTTCTCCCGGAGCGCGGTGGCGTACTTCTGCATGGCCTCCGCGGTCTTCTCGTAGGGGGCCTTGTTCCACCAGGTGAACATCGGATCGTACCCGGCGTGGAAGTCGTACCACCGGCGCAGGGTTTCCCGGAGCGCCAGCGTGGTCGCCGCGGCCCTCCAGGCCAGGACCTTGGCGGGACGCGCGGGGACCGAATCGAGCGCTTTGGTTGCCGCGAGAACCTGCTCGGCTGCGCTCGCCAGGGTCCGCGCGATCGAGTCGGGCACCATGGTGACCATGCGCCGCTGCCGCTCGTGGAGCTCCATGATCGCCGGCGCGAAGGGAAGCAGGGCGCTCATCTCGGTGTAGCGGGCGTCTTCCCGCGCCAGCAGCGACAGCTCCGAGGCCAGGCCATTCCGGAGCAGGAGGTAGTCCACCTTGCCCTCCTGGCTCAGCTTCCCGAAATCCAGCTCTTCGACCCGGGCGCGCCAGGCGGAATGGAATCCCCGGAACACCCCGGACCGAGCCGGCGAGTATCCGACCGGCCAGCGGCGATTGAGATCCCGGAGATCGATGTCCACCCGTTCCACCAGATCCCGGAGCTCGCTGGTGCGGCGATTCAGCAGATCAGAGAGGGGCGGGACGAACCTTCCCGATTCCGCCGGCCCCTGCGCGGCCACGGGGGAAAGCGGAGCGGCGAGAAGAAGCCAAGATGCGAGCAACAGGAATCGGCCGGTGTAGCGAATCAAGGGTGCCTCCGGGTGGACTTGTGACCTGGCGCCTTTGCGTCTTTGCGTCTTTGCGTCTGTTGCGCCCTCACCAAATCTACTCCCCAAAAAAACACCGGCCCGCCCATGCTGGCGCGAGCCGGTGTCTCGACTTCGCTGCGATCGCTTAGTGCGTGGTGAGCGGCCCCAGCTCCTGGATCACGTTCTGGAGCGGGCTGAAGACGAACTGTCCGCCGCCTCCACCCCACAGCACGCCCAACAGCCTGACCGAGGTGCTTCCGGTGACGGCAAAGACGTCCGAACCGCTGTCGCCGCCGGCCACGCCCGCCGTCACGAAGTTCTGACAGAGCTGCACGATGTTGGTGCCGGAGACCCCGGTGTTGACGCACTTGTTGGTCATCGTTCCGGAGGTCCACCCCGTGGTCCGCCCGACCTTGTGCACCACCGTTCCGACCGCGGTGCTGTTGTTGACGTCATCGGACGTGATGCTGAAGCTGCCGGTGATTTCCAGGGAGCCGTTGTTGGCGGCCGACGTCTTGGCGATCACCCCCAGCGCCCCGCTCACCCCATTCATATACTCCGCACGCGCGGCATCGCTGCGGCGGCAGCGGCGGCCCCTGGGGCAGCCGGGGCCGTTCCGGGTGTATTCCGGATCGGCCACCTCCACCGCGATCTGGGTAGGCGCGCTGCTCTGG
>DATCXX010000236.1:0-3888 GCA_036565615.1 Gemmatimonadales bacterium
GATGAGTTCGACCGCCCTGCCGCCCGGCAACCAGCCGCCTTACAAATGGGCCGTCGCCACCACCCTGGTCGTCCTGCTGGGCTACCTGGTCTCGCTCGCGCCCAGCGTCACCTTCTGGGATGCCGGCGAATTCATCGCCGCGATGAAGATCCTGGGCATTCCCCATCCGCCGGGGACGCCGCTCTTCGTGGTGATGGGCCACGTCTGGGGGATGATCGTTCCGTTCGGCGAGTTCGCCTTCCGGACCAATCTGCTGAGCGCGCTGTTCAGCGCCGCGGGGGCCGGGTGCTGGTTCCTGGTGCTCCACGAGTCGGCCGGCCGCTACCTGCAGGACGAAGACCCCGGGGCCCCGGTGCTCTTCCGGCTGGCCGCGGCGGCGGCCGGGGTGCTGATCGCCGGGTTCGGCTTCACCAACTGGCAGAGCAGCAACGAAACCGAAGTGTACGCGATCGCGAACTTCACCATCGCGGCGGTCTGCTGGCTGCTGCTGCGCTGGCGCGCGGCCCGGGGCACGCCGCGGGCGGGCCGCTATCTCCTCCTGGTGGCGTATCTCCTGGGCATCGCCATCGGCAACCACCTGCTCGGGCTGCTGGTGGGCCCGGCGGCGGTGGCCTTCGTGGTCGCCGAGCTCCGGCTCCGCCCCGCGGCCGATCCGCTGACCCGGCGCCACGAATGGGGCGACGCGGCGGTCCTGGCCGGACTGTGGGCCCTGCTCACCGGCATCGGCCTGGGGAACGCCACCCTGATCGCGGTGGGCGCGGTGGCGTTTCTCGCCGCGCTGGCGCTCGCCGCGATGGCCGGCGAAGCGCGCTTCGGGCTGTTGATGCTGGGAATCGCGCTGGTCGGCGTCACCCCGTATCTGTATCTGCTGATCCGCTCGGGGCAGCTTCCCATCCTCAACGAGGCGGCGCCGGCCACCTGGGACGCGCTGCTCGCGGTGATCCGGCGGGAGCAGTATCCGCCCCGCACCCCGCTCGACGATCCCACCGAGCTGAGCGGCCCCGACAACCCGGGGCGCACCCTCGCGCTCATTGGCCTCCAGCTGCTCAACTATCTCCAGTATTTCGACTGGCAATGGGCCAAGGCGCTGCCCGGGACCCTGGGCGGACCCAGTGGGCTGCCGCTCCGGACCCTGTTCACCCTGGCCTTCCTGACCCTCGGGGTGCGGGGCTTCGCAGCCCAGTGGCGCCGGGACAAGAGCGGCGCCTGGATGCTGGGCATCCTCTTCCTGGCGACCGGGCTGGGCCTGGTCGCCTACATGAATTTCAAGCCCGGCTACAGCGTGGGATACGACCGCTATCCCGGCTCCGACGACCACGAAGTCCGGGAGCGCGACTATTTCTTCGTGGTGAGCTTCGTGGTGTGGGGACTGTGGGCGGGGTTGGGGCTGTTGACCCTGGCCCGCCAGGCGGCAGGACGGTTGGGCGGGAGGACGGTAGGAACAATCCTGCCCGCAGCAGTATTTCTCGCCGCGCTGATTCCCTTCGCGCTCAACTACGACCAGGCCAGCCGGCGGCACGGGCCCGATGCCCGGCTGGCGGGCGACTTCGCCTACGACCTGCTCAACTCGGTGCCGCCCTACGGCATCCTGTTCACCTACGGCGACAACGACACCTTCCCGCTCTGGTGGGCGCAGGAAGTGGAAGGGATCCGCCGGGACGTCACGGTGGTCTGCCTCGCGCTGGCGCAGACCGAGTGGTACATGCGGCAGCTCCGGGACAATCCGGTGCGGCCCTTCGACGAAGCCTCCGCTCCCGCGATCTGGAAAGGCCAGAACCCGGTCCAGCCGACCTGGGCACTGCACACCATGACCGATCAGGAGATCGCCCAGGCGATTCCCCAGATCCTTCCCCGTGACATCACCCTGCCGGTGGGGCCGTACACCACGACCCTGGCGGCGAACACGGTGCTGTACGCCAACGACTTCCTCTCGCTCCGGGTCATCCAGCAGAACTTCGGCCGCCGGGCGATCGTCTGGGGGCTCACCGCGGCGGGCAACGGCTTCGGGCTGGAGCGCTTCATGGTGCAGCGCGGGCTGGGCATCCATCTGCTGGCCACGCCGGTGGATACCACCGACGTGCGCTACGATTTTCGCCGGATGATGGGCGCGCCGCTGGAGCTGGCCGTGACCGAGCGGCTGATGATGGAGACCTATCGCTACGCCAGGCTGCTCGAGGGACCCCGCCGGGAGCTGGAGAGCACCGCCGGCGGGATCGCCAGTACCCTGGGGCTGCCCTTCACCCAGCTGGCCTACGCGATGGAGCAGCGCGGCGATACCGCCCGGACGGTGCGCTACCTGGAGCGGGCCGCCCTGCTGTCCGGCAATCCCGCCATCGCGGCCGCGCTCGAGGAGCTCAAAAAGCCGAGGTAGCCATGGGCATCGGAATCCGGATCGTGTTCGCCGCCGGCGTCGCGGCCGCCGTTCCTGCCGGCCTCACCGCGCAGCGCTTCGAGCCGGTGGCCCTGAGCGGGCTTCGCTGGTTCAAGGGCAACACCCACACCCATACCAGCGGCAGCGACGGTGACTCCTCGCCCGAGGTGGTGGCGACCTGGTACAAGTCGCACGGCTATCAGTTCCTGGTGCTCTCCGACCACAACGTCTTCACCGATCCGGCGGCGCTGTCCGGACTGGTCGATTCCACCTTTCTGCTGATCGGGGGGGAGGAGGTCACCTCCCAGTTCCAGCGGCGGCCGGTCCATGTCAACGGGCTGGCGCTTTCCCGGCTGGTCGCGCCCCGGACCGATTCGACCCTGGCCGGCACCATCCAGGCCAACGTGGACGCCGTGCGGGAAGCGGCGGGGGTCCCCCACATCAACCACCCCAACTTCGGCTGGGCGTTCGGTCTCACCGAGCTGCTCCAGGTGCGGAACGACTCGCTGCTCGAGATCTACAACGGGCATCCCCGGGTTCACAACGAAGGCGGCGATGGCATTCCGGGAATGGAAGCGGTGTGGGATGCGCTGCTCGGCGCCGGCAAGCGGATCTTCGGCATCGCGGTGGACGACGCCCATCACTTCCAGGGAGAGTTCACCCGGAGCCGGGCCAACCCGGGGCGGGGATGGATCGCGATCGCGGCGCCCCGGCTCGAGGCCGGGGCACTGATGCGCAATCTGGAGCGGGGGCTCTTCTACGCCAGCAGCGGGGTGGTCCTGGACAGCGTGACGGTCTCCGAGGCCGAGCTGGGAATCCGGATCCGCCAGGAAGGTGACTTCCGCTACACCACCACGTTCATCGGGAACGGGGGACGGGTGCTGGCCCGGGTCGGCGGGCTGTCCCCCCGGTTCCTGCTCCGGGGCGCCGGACTCCGTGACCTGACCTACGTGAGGGCCCGGGTGGAAGACTCCGGCGGAGCGATGGCCTGGGTGCAGCCGGCGTTCGTGCGCCGCTGAGCGCGCCGCGCCGGACTCAGAGCGCGGGGGGCGTCTCCCGGACCCGGCTCAGCTCGATGGCCCGCAGGGATTCGTAAATCCGGAAGAGCACCATCAGGAGCTCGCAGTAGATCCGCACGATCAGCGGACCGAGCACCAGCACCAGCACCGCGGTGAGGGTCGGTGGAACGGGTGACGCCGCGGCCAGCGTCTCGCCGCTGGACAGAATGCCGAGGCCGGCGATCACGCAGACTATGACCCCGAGCCAGAAGAAGATCTGGATGACGGCGGGCGTAATCATCTTGCGGAAGGCGAAGAAATCACCCATGCGGACCTCGTTCGGCGGTTTGGGGAAGGAGCTAACATGCGCCCGAAAACCTGGCTTGGCTAGAGCGGGTTACGTACTCGTCCGGTAATGCCGCTCTCCCTGCTGCTTCTCCTCCAGGCGGCACCGCCGCCCGCCGTGGCCATTACCCACGTCACCGTGATCGACGGAACCGATCCGGCGCCGCGGCCCGA
>DATCXX010000245.1:0-9835 GCA_036565615.1 Gemmatimonadales bacterium
CCCGCCGGTCGGGGTTGTAGGCCTGAATGGCGCCCTCCAGCGACTGGGAGCGCGCGATGATGTCCTCGAGCTCCTGCTGATCGGTCAGCGAGGGCGCCGGGGTCCCGGCCGCGCCGGGAGTCAGCACCACCGCGAGCGCGACGGTCGCGGCCAGCGCCAGTCCGGACAGCGAGAACACCACCGCCTGCCGGCGCCGCCGGTCGGACCGGACCCGGGCCCGGATTTCGGCAAACCGGTTGCGGGCCGGTGCCAGCGTCGGCAGGGCCCGCAACCGCGCCACCCGCTGATCCAGACGATCCAGCTCCGCCCGGCAGAGCTCGCAGGCCGCGGCGTGATCCCGCCATCCCTGCACCCCAGGCTCCAGCCCGGGCTCCCGAAGCGCGAGCAGCTGCTCCATGGTCAGATGTGTCATGCCGGCACCTCCTCCTGCAGCCAGCGGCGAAGCCGGCTGTGGGCCCGCGCCAGCTGCGACTTCGAAAAACTCACCGTGCGATCCATCATCCCCGCGATCTCTTCATGGGTGTAGCCTTCCACATCGTGCAGCCAGACCACCGCGCGGGAGGTTTCCGAGAGCCGCTCCAGCGCCGTCTCCAGGTCCATCCGGAGCGCCGCATCCTCCCGGCGCAGGGGCGTCACATCGTCCTGCAGCTCCTCGGTGTCCCGGTACTTGTTCCGCCGGAGCCGCATCAGCGCCTTGCTCGACGCGATGGTCCGGACCCAGCCCCACAGACTGCCATCGCCCCGGAACCGGCCGATGCTTCGGAAGACTTCGAAGAACGTCTCCTGCATCACGTCTTCGGCGTCCTCGGTGGTCCGGCAGATCCGACGCGCGAGGTTGTAGACCGGCGCCTCGAAGGCGCGATAGAGCGCCTCCTGGGCAGCCGGGTCTCCAGCCTTCACGCCGGGCAGCACCGCATCGGCGTTCGCCAGCCCGTAGGCATCCATCGTGAGGACCCTGGTCAGCACGGGTTTAAAGATGCGCTGGAGTCTGGGAAAGTCGCATCTGGTTGGGGATCGGAGGTCAGGGGTCAGAGCTCAGGGAAATCGGTTAATGTTGCAAATTGAAACCTTTTCCCTCAACTTCGATAACCCCCTCCCCACGCTAGATTTGGGTCATGGCGGCACCGATTCCCCACTCCTGGCTGCACCACCTCGGCGACGAGGCGGATGCTGCGTTCCTCTACCGGGAGCTGGCCCGGGCAGAGCCCGATCCCGCCCGCGCGGAGATTTATGACCAGCTCGCCGGGGTGGAGGACCGCCACGTGGCGGCCTGGCGCCGGCTCCTGGCGGAGCAGGGGCACGAAGTGGGGCAGCCCACCCCATCCCGGCGGGCCCGATTCACCGCCTGGCTGGGCCGCCGGATCGGACCCCGGTTCCTGCTCCCCTTTCTGCTCGAAGAGGAGGGGCGTGAGGTCAAGAGCTACCTCCAGCTCTATCGCGAGGCGCCGGCCGGCGTGGCCGGTCCCACCGCGCTCAACCTGGCCATCGAATCGAAGGGTCACGCCGAGCGGCTGGCGGGGCTGGTCAAAGGGGGGAACAGCGAACCCTGGCACAAGACCGGGGCCGGCGGCTTCCTCCGGAACGTGGTTTACGGATTCAATGACGGGCTGACCGCCAATTTCGGCCTGGTGGCCGGCATGGTGGGAGCCCAGTCGGCGCTGGGCGGGACCGGCCACGCGGTGGTGGTCGCGGGGCTCGCCGGGATGCTGGCCGATGCGCTCTCGATGGGCTCGTCCGGCTATCTCGCGGCCAAAAGCGAGCGCGAGGTGCACGAGCACGAAATCGCGATGGAGCGGGAAGAGATCCGGCTGATGCCGGAGCTGGAGCGGGAAGAGCTCTCGCTCATCTACCAGGCCAAGGGCATTCCCGCCGGTCAGGCCGGCGAGCTGGCGACCGCGGTGATGGCCGATCCGGAGCGCGCGCTGGAGGAAAAGGTGCGCGAGGAGCTCAAGATCGGGGAACCGAGCAGCACCCCGATGCGGGAAGCCTGGGTGACCGGAGTGGCCACCGCGTTCGGCGCCTTCATTCCGGTGGCGCCGCTCCTGGTGAGCACCAGGCCGTGGGCCATCTGGGCGTCGTTCATCGTCGCGATGCTCTCCCACTTCGGTGTCGGTGCGGCCCGCAGCTTTTTCACCGGCCGGAGCGTGTTCCGGAGCGGGCTGGACATGTTTCTGGTCGGCCTCGGCGTGGCGGTGGTCGGCTACCTGATGGGCGACTGGATCGTGACGATTCTCTGAGGACGACCATGCGTGCCCTGCTGCTTTCCCTTCAGCTGCTGGTCCTGGCGGCGCCGGCCGCGCTGGCCCGGCAGGAGACCGACTTCAGCCGGCTGGTGGCGCGGCTGTCCGAGGCGGGCGGCTTCTTCGACAGCGACAACCTGGTGTCGAACGAAACCTCGTACCTGCACGTCATCCCGGCTTTCAAGGCGCTCAAGGTGCAGGGTGGGGCGTACCTGGGCGTGGGACCGGAGCAGAACTTCTCCTACCTGGCGGAGATCCGTCCCGAGATCGCGATTCTGATCGACATCCGCCGGGACAACATGCTGCTCCACCTCTTGTTCCGGGCGATGTTCACCGCCGCCCGGAACCGGCTCGACTATCTCTGCCTGCTGTACGGCCGCCCCGCGCCGGCGGACCTCCCCCGGTGGACCAACCGGTCGCTGGAGGAGATTCTCGGGTACATCGATCGCACCCCGGGTGATTCGGCGCTGCACGACCTGAATCACACCGGGCTGATGGGCCAGGTGGAACAGTACGGCGTGCCGCTCTCCCCGCTGGACCGGCAGACCATGCGGCGGTTCCACGACGAGTTCTTTGCCGCCGGGCTCGAGCTGCGCTACACCAGTCTCGGCCGGCCGCCCCGGCCCGGCTATCCCTCGGAGCGCCAGCTCTACCTCGCCACCGATCTGGAAGGCCGGAAAGCAAGCTATCTGGTCACCGAGAAGCGGTTCCAGGTGGTGCGGGGGCTGGAGCGGAGCGGCCGGGTGATTCCGGTGGTGGGTGACCTCTCGGGACCCAGCGCGATGCGGGCCATCGCCGCCTACCTGCGGGAGACCCGCCGGCAGGTCTCGGCGCTGTACGTCTCCAACGTGGAGATGTACCTCTTCCGGCAGGGCACTTTCGGCCGCTACGCCGACAACGTGCGGAGCCTTCCCGACAGTCCTCGGGGGGTGATCGTGCGCAGCTATTTCGGCCGGGGCGGCATGATGGTGGGCGGGAGCGTCCTCGACGAATGGCCCCGCCCGCTGGACGGCCACCTGAGCGCGCAGATCCTCCAGCCGCTGCCCGAGTTCCTCGCCGTCAGCGCCCGGGGCGACACGGTGACCTATCGCGACATTCTCGTGGCCGGTGCGGTGGATCTCCGCGCGCCGCGCCGCCGCCGGTAGAGGGCGACGCGCGTGACACCCTGGGTCCTCCGCATCATCGTCGCGAACGTCGTGGTGTTCTTCCTGCAGCAGACCGCCCCGGTCATCAATCAGATGTTCGTGCTGGTGCCGGCGCTGGGGCTGGTGCGGCCGTGGTCGTTCGTGACCTACATGTTTCTCCACGGCGGCCTGGGTCACATCTTCTTCAACATGCTGTCGCTGTTCTTCTTCGGACCCCGGCTCGAGTCGCGGCTCGGAGGCCGCGCCTTTCTGGGGCTGTATTTCGCGAGCGGCATCATGGGCGCGCTCCTCTCGATTCCGTTCACGCCCTACGCCCAGATCATCGGTGCCTCGGGGGCGGTGTACGGGGTGATGCTGGGCTATGCCATGTTCTGGCCCCGGGATCAGATCCTGATCTGGGGGATCGTCCCGGTCGAGGCGCGGTTCCTGATCGTGGCCATGACCCTCCTGTCGCTCTTCGGCGGCTTCTCGCCCGGCTCCGGCGGGATCGCCCACTTTGCCCACCTGGGCGGGTTCGTCGGCGGCTATCTGTTCATCAAGCTGATGCGGCGGGGCAGCGGCGCGGCGAAATTCCGGAAGCAGGCGACGATCACCCGCAAGATCGAAACGCCGGCCACCTCGCTGGATCGCTGGCGCCGGATCAAGCGGGACGGGCTCCACGAGGTGAACCGCGACGAGCTGGACCGGATCCTCGACAAGATCAGCGCGGGCGGGATCGGGAGCCTGACCGCGGGAGAGCGCGAGTTCCTCGACCGCTTCAGCGCGCGGTGAGCGGGGAGGGGATCAGGGCTTCTTCTCGATGGGAAGCTCCGGGCGCGCCGCCCAATCGTTCATCGAGCCGTCGTAGAGCCGGACGGAGTACCCCAGGAGCCGGGCGGCGAAGTAGAGCGCGCTGGCCCGGCTCCCCACCCGGCAAT
Organism: Gemmatimonadales bacterium; assembly: GCA_036565615.1. Lineage (GTDB taxonomy): Bacteria > Gemmatimonadota > Gemmatimonadetes > Gemmatimonadales > GWC2-71-9 > JABFSM01. The sequence continues at coordinate 4,303 of DATCXX010000245.1, forward strand.
AGGTGATGATCTCCTTGCCGGGGCCGGCGCCGGCCCCGGCAAAGAGTTGCCGCAGCTCGCCCTTGTCGCGAAACCTTCCCTCGCTGACGAGCTCGGTCCAGTCCAGCCGCACCGCCCCCGGGATGTGGCCGGGCCGGGTGACTCCCTCCTCCTGCACGGTTCCGTCGAATTCCTGCTGGGTGCGCGCGTCGAGCAGCAGCGCCGCCGGATTGGCGCGCCGGGCGTTGACGTATTCGGCATCGGCGAGCAGGTCCGGCTGGGGTCGCACGGTGAGGGAGGCGCGCCCGGGCGCCGGACCGGCTTCCGCCGTGGTGACGCCGCCGGCCCGGGTCCAGCTCTCCAGTCCTCCATTGAGCATGGACACCCGGTCGCCCAGTCCCAGATAGTCGAGGGTGAAGAAGAGCCGGGTGGCCGGCAGGATCTCGCCGTAGATCACGATGCGGCCCCGATCGCCCACTCCGAGCGATTCGAACAGCGAGTCGAGCTGAGCCACCGGGGGGAGCTCGGTGAGCAGATCGCCCTGCCGGGCCATGTACTGTGCGGTGGCCACGAACCGCGCCCCGGGAATGTGCCCCGCATCGAAGCCGGCTCGAGTCCGGTCGGGGTGGAGGATCACCAGGCCGGAATCGGCCCGGTGGCGCTTGAGCCAGTCGGCCGATACCAGCGGCCCGGGAGGGGGCTCCCGCTCCCCGCAGGCATCCTGGCTCTGGACCGGCGCCGCCGCAAGGATGCCCAGCGAAACCCAAAGACCAGTCGCCCGCAATCGAGTACGCATCGAAAAACCGGGTTCAGTGTGGGGCCGGGCCGCGCACCATCGGCAGCTCGGGCCGGCGGCTCCACTCGGACATCGAGCCGTCGTACAGAAGAGGGGAGAGGCCCAGCGACCGCGCGACGAGGTAGACATGGGCGGCGCGCAGTCCGACGGTGCAGTAGATCACCAGGTCGCGCCCCGGCCGCATTCCCGACGCCGCCAGCAGGTTGCGCAGCGCATCCGGAGTCTTGAGCCGCGACGGGGTTCCGTTCAGCGCCCCGGACTCATCGGTGAAGGTTTCCTCCCAGGGAAGATTCACCGCGCCGGGAATGTGCCCGAAGCGGGGCAACCGCTCCGAGGTATCGGTCCCGGCGTACTCTCCCTGGGATCGAACATCCAGCAGCAGCACCGAGGAATCGCGCAGCCGGGCCCGGATCCGGTCGGCGCTGATCAGGATGCCGGGACGCGGGGTCAGGGTGAGGCTGCTCCTGGACCACGAGGGCGCTTCGGTGGCAATGGCGAGGCGCTCCGCGCGCCAGGCCGGGAGTCCGCCCTCGAGGAGCGCGGCACGATCGCCCAAGCCCATGTACTCGAGCGCGAGGAAAACCCGGGGCGTCATCCAGGTATCGCCGTAGTACACGATCCGGCTGTTGGCGCCGATGCCGAGCTCTTCGAGCGCCGCTTCGATGTCGGCGGGCGACGGCAGCTCCACTCCCGGGGCTCCCATGCCCATGAGGCGATGGGGATCGAGGAAGCGCGCCCCGGGAATGTGGCCGGCATCGTACTGTGATTTCGCCATGGCGACATGGAGCACCACCAGCCCGGGGTCGGTCCGGTGCTCGGCCAGCCACCGGGCCGATACGACCAGCGAATCGGGGCCAGGCAGGAGCAGCACGGCGGCGAGCAGGAGAGACGGCATGGTCACTCCGGCTTCGCGGCAGGATTGACTACCGGCAGCTCGGGGCGGGCGGCCCAATCCTGGAAGGAGCCGTCATACATCTTCGCGTCGTAGCCGAGCACCCGGGCCATGAACCAGACCAGGCTGGCCTGCTGTCCGATGTGACAGTAGGTCACCACGGTCTGTCCGGGCTGGACACCAGCGGCGGCGAACTGGGCCTGGAGCACCGCGGGGCTGCGGAACTTTCCGCTGGAATCCACCATCGTAGTGAAGGGTATGCTCACCGCGCCCTTGATGTGTCCGTTACGGCCCTGCCGGGTTTCCCGTCCGTTGTAGAAGCTGGTATCACGGGCATCCACCAGCCGGACCTTGCTGCTCTCGAGGCTTGCCCGGACGAAGTCGGCGTCCGCCACGATGGCCGGATTGGCGCGGGCCGACAGGCGGCCCCGGGCCGGGGCGGGCACCTCGGTGGAGACCGCACGTCCCTCGCTCTTCCAGACCTCCAGCCCGCCGTCCAGGATCGAGACCCGCCCCGCCAGTCCGGCGTACTCCAGCGTGAACAGCGTGCGCGAGGTGGGAGTGAAATACTGCCGAGCCGAGTAGAGCACGATCCGGGAATGGTCGGAGATGCCTCTGGCCTCCAGCACCGAGTCCAGGAATTCCGCCGTGGGCAGCTCGAGGAACAGGGCCCCCTCCACCCGCGGCGTGGAAAGCTCCTGGAACGGGTTCAGGAACTGGGCGCCCGGAATGTGGCCTTCGTCGTAGACCGGTTTCGAGGTCTGGTCCCCGATATGAAAGAGCACCAGATCCCGGTCGGCGAGATGCTGGGCCAGCCACGCGGTGGTCACGACCAGCGGGGCGCCCGACTGGGCCGGCGCCGGGTTGGCGGCGGCCAGCGCGAGACCGGCAAAGAGAAGCGGTGACATGGTCCCCCGGGGTTTGAGCGTAGGGAGCGACTGGGTGCCAAAACTAGCGCGCCTTCAGCCAGATACGAGGGATTTGCAGGGAAGGTGTCAGGGCCGCCCGGGGTTCGGTTGATGCAGGGAAGGCAATCCGGTTGTCACGGCGTGCCGAGCGATCTTCCACCGGTGACGCTCGGACCGGCGCTCGATCCGGAGCGTCTCCGTCGCGCGGTGACGGGGGGACAACCCGGCCCGGTGGCCGGCCATCCCGCCCCGGCGCGGATTCTCGGGCTCGGCGAGATCGATGTCCCGGCCGCCGCGATCCATCAGCCGTCACCCGGTATCCGCCGGCATTGCAGCTGGCGGGCATCGAAGGCCGGGTGGTGATGGAATTCATCATCGATACCACCGGGCGTCTCGAGCCCGGATCCACGAAGGTGCTGGCATCGACTCATCGCGGCTTCGAGGCCGCGGCCCGGGAGTCCCTGGAGCGGTCGCTCTTCAGACCGGCCCGCCTGGCCGGGCGCGCGCTGCGCCAGCGCACCCTCCAGGCCATTGCCTTCCGCCTGCGGCCTGATTGAGCGCGCCTCGGGAGACCGAGGCCGGTTACGGCGTCAGCGAGAGCGCCCCCGCGCTGGTCAGCAGCACCACGAAGACGTCGGCGCTCCCAAGGCTGGTGAGCCGGAAGGCGGGGGCACCGGGATCGAAGTCGGGCGAGCCGAAGAACTGTCCCGCGGTCACCACGCCGCCCGAGGGGAACGGGGCGACCGCCACGCCGCGATTCTGCCGCTCGGCGACGCTGGTGCCTTCGCCGAAACGGCTCACCCAGGTCAGCCCGCCGGCGAAGGTGTACTTCGCGACGAAGGCGTCGGTCGCCCCGGCGCTTCCCAGGCTCGCGATGACGGTGCTGCCGCTGCCGGGATCGAAGTCCACCGCGCCGCTGAATCCACCGGTCAGCAGCAGACTGCCGTCGGGATCGGCCGCGGGGCGGGGCGCCGGATCGGCGGCCACCGATCCCACCGCGAAGACCGACCGGAAGAGGCCGGCGCCGTCGTAGCGGACCGCGAACCAGTCGGTGCCGCCCAGGCTGGTCCGGCTCGCCACCCCGGTGCCGGCGTCGAAATCGGTCGTCCCGGTAAAGGTCCCGGTCGCCACGACGCCGCCCTCCGCGTCGGGGGCGAGCCCGCCCGAGCGGATCTCCTCTTCGGCAATGCCGCCGAGCCCGCGGGCCCATACCAGGGTTCCATCGGTCGCATAACCCGCGAGGAAGGCATCCCCGCCCCCCTGCGAGGTGAGCTGGGTGACGGTGCTGTTGGCGAACGCCGCGCTGCCCCGGAAGGCGCCCCCGACCACCACCACGCCGCCCGAGGTCACCGCAACGGCGTTGGCCCGATCGGTGTCGGTGCCCCCGATCGGGAAGAGGAAACCGACGGCGCCCACCGCATCCAGCCCCAGCAGAAAGGCATCCTGGGCGGCCCCGTTGCTGACGATGGTCGGACCCAGGGCGGGGAGCAGATCGGCGCTCCCGCTGAATACCCCGGTGGCATAGGTCCTTCCGGTCGCATCCACCGCGACACCGGTCACCTGGTCGGCGCCGGTGCCGCCGAAACGCCGGCTCCAGATGAAGTCGCCCACGGCCGACAGCTTCACCACGAAGCCGTCTTCGCCTCCCAGGCTGGTGAGGACCTGCCCGCCGGCCCCGGGATCGAAATCGGTGGAGCCCTGGAAAGCGCCTCCGAGATAGAGATTGCCCGCGGCATCCCGGGCCAGACTGGTGACCCGTTCGGAGCCGGTGCCGCCGATCTGGGCGACCCAGACGAAGGCGCCGGCGGAGTACTTGGCGAGAAACACGTCGGTCGAGCCCAGGCTGGTGCGCGCGGCGACGCCGGCGCCGGGATCGAAGTCCGTGGTTCCCGCAAAGGTGCCGGTGAGGTAGATGCCGCCGGTGGGATCCACCACCATGTCGGCCAGCACTTCCGCCCCGATGTCGCCTACCCGGAAGGCCAGCACGGGAGGGGAAGCGGGCGGATTGGGCCCGCTCGGAAAACCGCGATCGATCGGCTGGCCCTCACAGCCGAGCATGAGGACCGAGAGTGTGAACACGACGGCGGATCGCGGATGTCGCATTTCTGCCTCCGGTAGCGGGCGGCCTGCTACGGAGATTAGCCTTCCGGGCACCTTCCCGTCCACACCCTGGAGCGCGCGATGCGGGTGTCGCATACCGCCGGTCTGCTGAAACTTGCACTTCTGGTGCTGGCCGCCCCGCTCACCGCGCAGTCGGCGCTGCTGGATTCCGCCCGCGCCCGGCTCGCTCAGCTCGACGGCGAGATCGTGGTGGCCGGTCTGGACAGCGTGGTCGAGGTGCGCCGGGACCGCTGGGGCATTCCCCACATCTACGCCCGCACCACCCACGATCTGTTTTTCGCCCAGGGCTACGTCGTGGCGCAGGACCGTCTCTGGCAGATGGAGATGTGGCGCCGCGCCGGTGAGGGGCGGCTGTCCGAAGTGCTGGGACCCTCGATGGTCGAGCGCGACCGGCTGGCCCGGCTGCTGCTGTACCGGGGCGACGCCGCGCTCGAATGGGCGAGCTACGCTCCGGATGCCCGGGAGATCGTGGGCGCGTTCGTGCAGGGCGTGAACGCCCGGATTCGGGAGGCACGGAGCAATCCCCCGATCGAATTCACGCTGCTCGGGTTTCTCCCCGAGCCGTGGGATTCCATGGTGCCGTTGCAGCGGCTGGGTGCGCTGGCGATGACCGACAATGCCCTGGAGGAAGTCCGCCGCGCCGTGCTGCTGACCGCGCTGGGGCGGGCCCGCACCGAGGCGCTCCTTCCCACCGATCCGCCCCGACGGCTCGATCCGGTACCGGGCCTCGACCTGCGCGGCATCACCACCGGCTCGCTGGGCGCGGCCTCGGCCGGCGCGACGATTCCCCTGGAACGGCTGGAAGGCTCCAACAACTGGGTGGTGAGCGGCTCGCGC
>DATCXX010000255.1:0-12712 GCA_036565615.1 Gemmatimonadales bacterium
TGGCCCGGGCTGCGTCGTCGTCAGGCGCCACGGCCACCAGCCGCTCGGCGGTGCGTCGCGCCTCGAGGAAGCGGTGCTGGCCGGACAGCGCCGCGGTCAGCAACCGCCACGCTGCTTGGTTCCGCCGGTCCCGATTGGCCAGCGCGCGTCGGGCGGCACGCTCGGCGGCCAGCAGGTCCGCTTCATCACCCCGGTCCCGATACCGGCGCAGGAGCAGCCCCCCGAGCTGCACCAGATCGAGCGCGCCTTCCGGGTCTCCCGCGATCCTCCGCTCGAAGAAGAGAATGTCCGCGTCACGGATCCGGCGGGATTCCTCCACCCGGGCCCGGGACTCCTCGAGTCCTGGCCCGGTCCCGCCGCCGCAGGCCACGACGGCCCCGGCGAGCACCGCGAGGGGGACGAAGCGCACGGGCTCCGTCAGTTCCTGACGGCGAGGTACGGAAAGGTGGTGACGAAGGGGCTGTCGCTGGCCACGTTGTCGGTGGTGAGGCCTGCCTTGCCGGCCGCGCCGGCGGGATCGATGCCAAAGGGATCGCCGAAGATCGCCAGCAGGCCCAGGTCCACCACGTCGTCGTCGAGTTTGCGCCCGCCCCATCCGTTCCCGAGCTGGGGGAGCCAGGTGAGCCACCCCGCGGTGCCGGCCGGCTTGTCGGTTTGTACGATCAGCATGTCGGGCAGCAGCACCGAGGAGAGCGTGCTGGCCAGGGTCTGGCTCCGCCCTGCGACGCCGGTCACGAAGGCTTCGAGCTCGGCTCTGATCATCGCCACGTCCTGCTCGGGGCCGATCGCGCCGTGCTGGGGATGGCTCCGCTTGGCCAGGAAGACCTCGCTCACCAGCGGGTTTCCCAGCCGCTGGATCTGATCGTAGGTCGGGCCGGCGCCCGGATCGGTCATGCCGTCGTCCTGATCGTCACTGCAGGCGAAGAGGCCGGTCGCGAGCAGGAGCGCGGGGATGAGGCAGGCCTTCCGGAGTTGGATTGACATGTTGGCGCTCCTCGAAACGTGAGACGTGAGAAGTGAGTCTGAGATCCTTCGGCCCGTCGGGCCCGTGATGACTGATCAGCGCTCAGCGGCTGATGGTGCCCCAGATTCCCAGCCGGGCCGATCCGCCCGCCGTCAGGTCGGCGATGGGCAGCTCGACGACGATGGTGAGCACGTTGAACCCGGCGAGGTAGTTCACCGCCTGTCCGGCGGGGCGGAACGCGCTGGCGGTGGGGGCGTCAGGAACGGCCGCCAGCGGGCCGGTGACCGGCTTGCGGTCGGGCACGATGCGGAAGAACTGCTCCAGGTCCAGGAAGAAGGAATCGTCCCGCGCGCCGGCGAACACCTGCATGCCCGGCGCGGCGCCCAGGGTGGTATTGATCCCGCCGCTCACCATGGGAGCCGAGGCGGCGACCGCGTTTCCCATCGCACCCGCAACCGGCGGCGCCACCGGACCACGAACCGCCAGCGACTGCGAAGGCCCGCTGCCGGAGAAGGTGACCTGGATCACCTTGTCCTCCCGGGCGTCGCCGGTGTTGTCCACCTTGAACTGATAGAGCTGGTTGCGATCGAACGACGCACCGGCCGAGGCCGCCGGGGTGAGGAAGGCCCGGGTGTTCATGACCAGCACGATCCGGCCCGCGGTGGGACTCGGAAAGGCATACACATCGGTCATGTCCTGGAGGGGATTCAGCTCGACGCCCGGAGAATCCTGGTGGTCCGAGGCGATGGCGACCCCGAGGCTGCCGGCGGCGCCGGCAAGCACCACGCCCGCGGCAAGGGCGATCCGCTTCCGGAATGAGGACTGCGTCTGCATGACGGGCGCTCCTGATGAGGGACGGTCAGATAGCCGTGTCCATCATCTACGCCTGTCATAGGGAATTGGATCTCGGACTTGGCGGGACGTCTTTGCGTCTTTGCGCCTTTGCGTCTTTGCGTCCTACATCACCAGCTCCAGAATCGCTCCGGCCGGAGGGCGTGCACTTCCTCCAGGGTCGCTTCGCCTGCCAGGAGCTGGGCGATCACGATCCCGGTGATGCCCGCCAGCAGCACGCCGTTGCGGCCGTGACCGGTCGCGTACCAGAGCCCCTCGAGGTCGGGCTCCCGTCCGACGATCGGGAGCCCGTCGGGAGTGCCGGGCCGGAGCCCCGCCCAGGCCCGACGGATCCTGGTTCCCTGAAGCGCGGGAACCAGCGCTTCGGCCCGCTTCCGTACCTCGGCGACTCCCGTCTCGGTGACCTCAGACACGAATCCGGCGTGCTCCACGGTGGAGCCGGCCCAGGCTTCCCCATGGCGATGGAGCAGGTAGCCGTCGTGGCCGAATACGATGGACGGCTTGGCCACCTCGGGCCAGGGATAGGCTACCATCTGGCCCCGGACCGGTTCGACCGACACCGGTCGGGGTAGGTTCCCGATCCGTCCGGTCCACGCGCCGGCGGCAAGCACCACCTGGTCGGCGGGATGCCAGGCGCGGCCCTGCACCCCGGTCACCCGTCCGCCCGAGCGGGTCAGCGCCGTGATGGTGTCGGTGACGGTCTCGACGCCAAGGCGGGCCGCGTCGGCCCGGAAGGCTTCGACCACCCGCACCGGGTCCACCGAGCCGTCGCGGGGCGCGTGCAGTCCCCCGTGAGTCGCGCCGAGCCAGGGCCAGTCCCGCTGCACTTCCTCGGGATCGAGCCATTCGCAGTGGTGCCCGTGCTGGCGCTGCCGCGCCACCCGGTCCCGCAGCAGGTCCACCTCCGCTTCGTCTGCGGCCGCCTGGAGAATCCCGCCTTCCCAAAGTCCGATGTCGGTGCCGGTGGACTCGCGCAGCTCCTCGGCGTGATCGCGGTAGAACTCCCGGCCCGCGATGCCCAGCTCGAACATCTCTTCACCGACCGGTGCGTCGATCTGGGGCGCCAGCATCCCGGCCGATGCCCTCCACGCCTCGCCCGATTCCTCCCCTCGCTCGATGACCCGAACCCGGCGGCCCAGCAAGGCGATCTGGCGGGCGCACGCCGCCCCTACCACGCCTCCACCCACGACCACAACTTCCGGCGTAGCCGTCACTTGGGCCTCGACGAAACTTTTTGAAACGTCCGCCGTACTGTACTTTGCTGCCGCGTGGTAGCAAAATCAGTCGGTAACCTTGGAAGGAAGGATACCATGGTCCGGAACGTGGTCGGGTTTGCCGGGGTGGCTCTGGTGGCCATGCTCGCGCTGAAGCTGCTGGGAGGGCTGTTCGGCTTTGCGATCAGCATCATCATGATGCTGCTCTGGCTGGCCTTCTGGGGCTTCATCATCTACCTGATTCTGCGGGTGCTGAGCCCATCCACTGCGGATCGGATGCGGGATACCATTCGCGGCGACAGGACTCCATAACGCCGAGCCTTCAGCCTTCAGCCGTCAGCCCTCAGCCATCAGTGGGACTGAGGGCTGACGGCTGAAGGCTGAAGGCTCTTCGCCACTCGTTAGTCCCGCGTCGTAGACGTATGCAGGTGCACGATCTTCCACCCGCCATTTTCGCGGGGCGTCAGTAGCGCCGTCGCTTTGGCCTCCCGGGCCACCCCATCCCGTATCGAAATCCAGCGATAGTCGAAGGCGACCCACACCAGACTCTGGCGGACTTCCAGCCGGCTCCCGGTGATGGCCACTTCGCCGCCCGCGTCGATCCCCGCGAAGCGGGGCGGAGCATAGCGCGGGCTTCCATCGGCCACCACGCTTGCCTCGGGATCCCAGAGGGAGTCTACGGTGAGAAACCGCCGGTCGGCGTCGAGGGCGGCCAGCAGCACCGAGGTGATGGGTTCTTCCACCAGCGCGGGGGAGTAGACCGGAGGAGGCCCGGGCGGCACCGCGGCCGGCCCGCCGCAGCCCGCGATCAGCAGGAGCAGGAGCGCTCGGCTAGGCGGTATCCAGTGCATCGAGGACTCCCCAGACCAGCAGCGGAAGCACCAGCTCGTGGTGGCCGGTGATCGAGTAGCCTCTGCCCGAGGCGCGGGTGGGCCGCTCGACCACGTTCAGCCGGGGACGATAGTGTCGGATCATGTCGAAATCGGCGGCCAGAAAATCGGTGGGCCGGCCTCCGGAAAGATTGCGCGCCACGCTGAGCGCCTTCAGAAACACCTCCGGCAGCAGCACCGCGCTGCCCCAGTTGAGCACCGCGCCGCCGCCGGAAATATCGGGGAGGGTCCCCGCCAGTCGCCGGAAATCCCGGAGACTGGTATCGCCCAGCGCCGCGCCGTTGGCCGCCGGATGCTGGTGGATGATCTCGGCGCCCAGGGCGGCGTGCACGGTGACCGGCACGCCGGCCCGATGGCAGGCCACCAGGATGGAGGCCTCGGCTCCGGGAAGATTGGGCCGTTCCGCCAGCGCCGAGGCCAGCCCTTCCCCCATGCCCCGGCCCGCGGCCGACGCGGCGACAATGGCGGCGTTCATGCCGGCCCCGGTTTCCTCGACCATCCCGAAGGTGCCGTCGGCCAGGCCGGCTTCGACGTCCTCGCTGGTTCCGCCGAACGCCGCCAGCTCGAAATCGTGAATCGCGGCGGCCCCGTTCATGGCGACGTGCGTCACGACGCCCCGGGCCAGCCAGCGGCACACCAGGGGGCCGAGCCCGACCTTGACCACGTGTCCCCCGAGCAGCAGCACCACGCCCTTCTTGGCCCGGGCCGCCTCGGCCACGTGGGTGATGACGGCGCGGAGATCGCGGGCGGCGAGGACGTCGGGGAGGCTCTGGAGAAACGCGGCGATGGAACGATCGGGCCCCGGCGGGGCGGCCATCGCGGAGGGATCCACCTTGTTCTGCCGGCCCGCGAAGGGCACGGTGCGGAGCCGGGCGACGTCGGCTTCGCGGTAGCTCACGTCAGCGGGCGGGGCTACCGGGTGTCATCTTGTCGAGCCGGAGGGTGATGGTCCCCCACGGCTGCCGGGAGCGGATCTGCACCGGAATCCGCCGCGCGTCGTCGGTAATCCAGATCCGTGCATCCGCCCGCTTGCTGAACAATCCGCTCTCCTTCCCGACCACCGGATTGAGCACCAGGGCCGGCACGCTGCGGCCGTCGGGCAGCTCGATGGATTCGCGCTTCAGCACCGTCACCACGATCGGGTTGACCTCGGGCATGAAGTGCCGGGCCAGCTGGTAGCTCTTGCCGACCACCAGCGGCGTGATCCGGATGAAGTAAAGCAGGGAAGCGTCGTCGAGCGGCTCGGCGGTGGTCGGCGTGGTGGCGGTGGCCTGGCTCTGACGGTAGTAGCCCGAATCGGCGAAGATGTCGTATTCGCGGAAGTAGCGCTTGCTGTTTTCCTTGCTGTCCCGCCGGAACCGCAGCGAGTGGAAATCGTCGACGCTGGTCCACGACTCCAGCGTGCTGTTGATCTTGAAAATGGCGCCGCCTCCCGAGAGCCCGAACCGGAAGTACCACACCGGCCGGCCCCGCAGCGTGTCGATGCCGACCACCTGGATGGAGGCGCTGCCCAGGGAGAGCATCCCGAGCTTGGCGGTGTACTCGAACCGCTCGCCCACCCCGAACGGATAGCTGGGCGGCGCGGGGGCAGCCTGTCCCGCGGTGATCAGGAGCGCGGCGAGCACCAGGGCGGGAGCGCTCATGACGCGATCTCCTCCGCGGCGCGGACCGGTCCGAGACGAATCCTGCCGCCCGCCCGCCACACCTGGCGCGCCTGGAGCCAGGGTTCTACCCGGCTCTCCCGGGGCCGGAGATCATGCCGCTCGATCACCGGGACGGTTTCGATCCGCCGGGCGTGGCACGCGGCACGCCCGATCAGCTCGGCGTTGGCCGCCCAGCCGTCTGCGGCCAGCGGGAGCGCCCCGGGACCGCGCAGGGCATTGCGGAGGGTCATGAGCCGGAAGGCGACGAACCCGCTTACGATGTCGTTGACCCCTTCGACCCGCACCGCGCGGCGCAGCAGCATCGGCGCGAAACGGCGGACCAATCGGCGTCCCCGGGAGGGCTCGCCTGCCAGCGTTGCTTCGCCCACCACCATGTCCGCCCCGCTCTCCAGCCGCCGGATGAAATCGGGAAGGAATTCCGGGCCGTGCGCAAAATCGCCGTGCATCAGCACCGCGCTGTCCCGCTTGGGCCGGTCGGTCCGGTCGAGTGCGGTGCTGAGCAGCTCCTCGACCGAGCGTGCGTATCCCAGCCGGGTCGGGTGCCGGAGGACGGTAAGGGAAAGCACGTTGGTGTACGGCTTGAGGATCTCGGCGGTCCCGTCGCTGGAGCCGTCGTCCGCCACCAGGATCTGATATTCGCGCGGAAAGGCCTCGAAGACCTTGCGGATCTTCCAGAGTACGAGCCCGATGGTGGGCCCCTCGTCATGGCTCGGAATGCAGACGTAAATCATTTCAGGTCAACAGTCTCCACGATGGAACGATACACGGCCAGCACTCCTTCCGCCATTGCGGTCGCGCTGAATTCCTCCACCCGGTCCTGACCCCGGGCCACCAGCGATGCGCGGACCGCCGGGTCGTCGAGAATGCACGCCACCGACTCGGCCAGGGCGCCACTGTCGCCGGGGGGTGAGAGGAGTCCGGCATCCGGGTCGAGCATTTCGGGAATCCCGCCCGCCCGAGTAGCCGCGATGGGGACGTCGAGTGCCATCGCATCCAGCACCGAGGTGCCCAGCCCCTCCTCCCGCGAGCTCATTACGAACACATCGGCTCCGGCGATCAGGCGGAGCGGTTCGGGCAGATGCCCGGGGAGATGGACCCGGTCGCCCAGCGCGTGCGCCAGTATCCTGTCTTCCAGCTCCCCGCGCAGCGGTCCTTCCCCTGCGATGACCCAGTGCAGCTCCGGCCGACTCCGGCGGAGCGCCGCGGCCGCGTCAATCAGGGTCGCGTGATCCTTGTGGCCGACCAGGGCGCCTACCGCGACCGCAAGCGGTCCCGATTCCGGGAGCCCGAGCCGGGTGCGAATATCGCCCCTCCGGGTTCGCCGGACCGCCTCCAGGTCGATGCCCGAGTGCACCCGAACGACGCGCTCGGGGGGAATCCCGTCGGACAGGAGCACCCCGCGAACCGCTTCGCTGATCGCGATGATCCGCTCGGCACGGCGCCACAGCGCCGGGCGCCGGAGCGGGAAATCGACCCGGCGGGTGGCGAGGTAAGGAGTGCCGGTGAGGATGCCGGCCACCCCGGCGATGGTGAGCGCGTGCGCGTCGTGGGCATGAATGAGGGCGGGGCCGCGGGCCGCTTCCCTGAGGGTGGCGGCCAGCGCCGCGGGCGAGAGTCCGGCGCGCCACCCGACCGTGCGGACCGGGACTCCCACCGCCGACAGCCGCTGGGCGAGCAGCGACCCCCGGCCGGTGACCACGATCTGCTCGATCTCGGAGGGCCGGGCGGCGAGCGCGCGGGCGAGGAGCAACACCTGGTTCTGTCCGCCGCGCCACTCCCGCCCGGAAGCGAGGTGAATGACCCGGCGCCCCAGCCGGCTCACCGGGTCAGGGAATCAGGAAAGACCGGGCAGGAAGCATCCTGGAAATTGGCGATGTCGGTGCTGAGGCCGACCAGGGGAAGGTTGCGCTCGCCGGCGTTGATGGTCCCGATGCGAGGCGAGCCCTGGATGGGATCGCCCTGATAGAGCAGGACACCCTGGACGATGCCCGCGGGACTCACGATCAGGATGCCCCAGTCCACCGCCGGCGTCGGCGGCAGCGCGCCTTCCAGGCCGATGACTACGAGCGAATCGGTCCGCCCCGCCACGGCGCGGAGGGCCGGGCCCAGCGCGAGGCGGACCGGGAGCGTTCCGGGAATGTTGCTGGGGGGAGCCGAGAGCGTCTTGCCCGGACGGGTGAACTCCTCCAGCAGGAGGCTCTGTCCCGCGACCGCGGAGATTCCGCAGCCGTAATTGCCGGAGTTCTTCGCATCGCATCCCCCGAGCACCAGCAGGGCGGTCAGGGGAGCCACGAGCGCGCGGCGGGCGGGTGACATGGGCACAGCGCTCCTTGGGTTCGAGACTCCCGATGTGATTCCCAAAGATACATCAGCGCTGTAACATTCGATCTCACCTGCCCCCTCGGCCCGATGGGTCTCGACGAATTGCGCGCCCGGCTCGACAACCTGCTGTCCCGCCAGGGACTTTCCGACGACCGGCGAGCCCAGGCCTCCCGGCTGCACGACGCCATGCTCGAGTTCAAGACCGCGCTCGCGGTGAGCCGAGAAGCCCGGGTGGTGACCGAGCGGGAGCTCCTGGCCGAACGGCGGCAGCTCGAGGATGCGGCCCGGCGTGGCGCCCTGGCGGAAGGCATCGGTGATGCGGAGACGGCGCGGATCGCCGCCGAGTTCATCACCCGTCACCGGGAGCGGGCCGAGCTGCTGGAGCGCAAGCTCGCCGTGGTGGTGGACGAGATCGCCTACATGGAGCGGGAATACGAGGGGCTGGCCTCCCGGTTCAAGGACGCCCGCCAGGCCGGAGGACTCTCCTCCACGCCGCCCCCGCCCGATGTGCTCAACGACCGGGAGTTCGATGCCCTCAAGGCGCGGGCCGACCGGGAAGCCGCGGAGCTCGCGGTGAAGGCCCAGCTGGAAATGCTGAAGAAAAAGCTCAATAAGCCGTGAGCCTTGTGAGAGGTGAGAGGTAAGAGGTCAGACGGAGGATTGTCTCCTCCTCGTTTCCCTCTCACCTCTCACCTCTCACCTCTCACCTCTCACCTCACCCAAGGACGGTCGCGTGCCCCAGCGCTCCTTCTTCGGCCATCCCCGCGGCCTGTCCACCCTGTTCTTCACCGAGATGTGGGAGCGGTTCTCCTACTACGGGATCCGTCCGCTCCTGGTGCTCTTCATGTCGGCGGCCATCCTCGACGGCGGCTTCGGGTTCGACCGGAGCGCCGCGTCGGCGATCGTCGGCATCTACGCGGCCTGTGTGTACCTGGCCTCGCTGCCCGGGGGATGGATTGCCGACCGCTGGCTGGGACTCCGGCGCTCCATCTGGTGGGGCGGGGTGCTCATCGCCGTGGGGCACGTCTGCATCGCGCTCTCCTCGGTCTTCGCCCACACCGCGTTCTTCCTGGGCCTGGTCTTCATCGTGCTGGGCACCGGGCTGCTCAAGCCCAACATTTCCGCGGCGGTGGGCGATCTCTATCCCGAAGGGGGCTCCCGGCGGGACGCGGGGTATTCGATCTACTACATGGGCATCAACATCGGCGCCCTGCTGGCGCCCCTGATCACCGGGCTGCTGGGCGAGCGGGTCGGCTGGCACTTCGGCTTCGGGGCGGCGGGGGTCGGCATGCTGCTCGGCCTGGTGACCTTCCGGCTCCGCGCCGCGGACACCCTGGGCACCATCGGCCTGGCGCCGACCGCCGGACCGGAAGAACAGCGGCGGGTCAAGCTGATTTCCGGGATCGGGGTCGCGCTGATCTTCCTGGTGGTGCTGCTGGCCACCGTCGGGGTGCTGCGGATCGATCCGGTGTCGGTGGCGGAAAAGATGTCGATGATCATGCTGGCGATGGCGCTGCTGTACTTCGCCTACCTGTTCTTCGGCGCCAAACTGACCGGCCACGAGAAGAAGGGCGTCGCGGTCATCGTGGTGCTCTTCGTCTTCGCCACCATCTTCTGGGCCGCCTTCGAGCAGGCCCCGACCTCGCTCAATCTGTTCGCCCGCGACTTCACCGACCGCACCCTGCTGGGGTGGGAAGTTCCCACCCTCTGGCTCCAATCGGCCAACTCGTTTTTTGTGGTGACCCTGGCGCCGGTATTCGCCTGGCTCTGGGTCTCGCTGGGGCGCCGGGGCCTCGAGCTGTCCAGTCCCGCCAAATTCAGCTTCGGCCTGTTGCTGGCCGGCCTCGGCTTTCTGGTGATGGTCGCGGCGGCCAACCGGGTGATCGCGGGTGGCGGGGCCGCCATCAAGGTCTCCATGCTCTGGCTGGTGCTGAGCTACTTCCTCCAGACCCTGGGCGAGCTCTCGCTCAGCCCGGTGGGACTCAGCTCGATGACCAAGCTGGCGCCCAAGAAATTCGTGGGCCAGATGATGGGGGTGTGGTTCATGGCCTCGGCGCTGGGCAACCTGATCGCCGGGCTGGTCGGGGGCCACGTGGATCCGGAGAAACTGGAGCAGATGCCGCAGCTCTTCCAGCGCACCGCCTTCTCGCTCTTCATCGCCGCGGCGGTGCTGGGGGCGATGGTGGTGCCGATTCGCCGGATGATGGGGGAGCGCGCCAACGACTGAAAGCCTTCAGCCGTCAGCCGTCAGCCCTCAGTCGCTGAAGGCTGAAGGCTGATGGCTGATGGCTCTCCATCAGGGCCCGATCACCGCGCAGGCAATCCGCGCCCCGCTGTTGCCCGACGGATCGGTGGTCTCGTCGTCGCGGTCGGCGTGCACCACCAGGGCGAGCCCGGTCGAGCCCAGCAGCGGCTTGATCCCGGTGCGCACCTCGGGTCCCACCAGGTCGACGGTCTTCTCGCCCCGGCCGTTCGACGAGACGAACAGATTGCCCAGGTCGCCCAGGTGTGGTCCCTGCGGGTTCCGGTGGCCGTGCCGGAAGTTGCGGGGATTGTAATGCGACCCCGCCGAGGTGAACCCGGGCGGCTCGCACAGTCCGGCCGCGTGAAGATGCATTCCGTGCTCTCCGGGAGGGAGGCCGGTCACCCGGACGTCCACCTGCACCCGCTCGCCCCGCTCCCGCAGCGTCACCCGGCCCACCTCCGTGCCGGAGGCGTCCCGCAGGATGCTTTCGACCGGAGCCGGAGCTGCGGCGGTCCCGCCGCCGCACGCCAGGGTTCCGATCATCGGCACGATCATTATGATTGAGCGCATATGGAGTTCCTCCCGGTAGACGCAAGGACGCAATGACGCAAAGACGCAACAACGCCAAGGCGGCGCAAGGTGGCCGCCTTTTGCCTTGGACGGAAAAGTGCGCCTCGGCGCTGCTGCTTTTCGCCTTGGCCTGCGGCCCGTCGTTCCCGCCGGCCGATACCGGGTTCGTCTCGAAATGGACCACCACTCACTATGCGCTGGCCCGCGCGGAGCGGCTCTCGCCGCCGGTCGCCTCCCGCACTTCGGCCTACGCCGCCATCGCGCTCTACGAGGGCTGGGCCGCGTTCTCGGACAGTCTGCGTTCCCTCGCCGGCCAGCTCAACGGCCTGGCCGAGCTGCCCCGCCCCGACCGGGAAGAGCGCTACGACCCGGCGCTGGTGGCCATGCAGGCCCAGACGATCGTGCTGCGCGAGCTCCTGAAGGAGGGCTTTGCCTCGACCGGCGTCGCCATCACCCGGCTGCATGATTCGCTGCTGGCCGCGCGAACCGGCCAGGGGGTTCCCGAGCCGGTGCGGGGACGGTCGCTGGAGTTCGGCGAGCAGCTGGGCCGGGCCATCCTGGCCTGGGCGGCGGAAGACGGCTTTGCGGGGCGGACCTTCGCGTACCAGCCGCTCAAAGGTGAAAGCTACTGGGTCCCCACCGCGACGGCAGCCCAGTACCGCTCCCAGAATCTCTCGATGGAGCGCGATTTCGTCGGGTTCGACAATCCCACCGCGGCGGCGCGGCCGGGAGAATCGTCCGACCGCTCGATCACGGTCAACCGGCCGAAGCGGCCCAATACCACGGTGCCCGGCATCAATCCGCTGGCCGCGCTGGAGCCGGCCTGGGGCACGATGCGGACCTTCGCCCAGGACAGCGCAACCGCGTGCCCCGCGCCACCCCCGCATCCCTATTCCGCCCGCAAGGATTCGCCGCTCTACGCCGAGGCCCTCGAGGTCTACGAGCTGCGCCGGGGCCTCACCGAAGAGCAGAAGCGGATCGCCTACTTCTGGGCCGACAACCCCGGCGAATCGGGCACCCCGTCGGGCCACTGGATGAGCGTGGTCAGCAACCTGTCGGATCAGTGGGCCCTCTCGCCGGAGCGGACGGTGGAGGCCTACGCGCTCACCGCCATCGCGGTGGCCGATGCGTTCATTGGATGCTGGCGGGAAAAGTTTGCCACCAACGTGCTCCGCCCGATCACCTACATCCAGCGCCATATCGATCCCGCCTGGCAGCCCCTGCTCAACACCCCGAACTTCCCGACCTATACCTCGGGGCATTCCACCCAGTCGGCGGCGGCGGCCGAAGTGCTCACGGCGCTCTTCGGCGACAACCGCCCCTACGACGATCCAACCCATGTCACCCTGGGTCATCCGGTGAAGCGCCTGGCCTCGTTCCGGGACGCGGCGCACGAAGCCGGCATGTCCCGGCTGTACGGTGGGATCCATTTTTCCATGGACAATCTCGGCGGGCGGCAGCAAGGCGAGTGCATCGGGCGCGCGGTGCTGCGCCGGGTGAAGACCCGGGGGGCGGCGCAATGAAAGACGCGAAGGGCGAGAAGGACGCGAAGGACGCGAAAACCGACCTCCGCGCCCTCCGCGTCCTCCCCGTCTTCCGCGTCCTCTCGATCGCACTCATCGCGTCGAGCTGCGCCCGCGATGCTCCCCCCGGCGACTGGCAGGAGGCCGACGGCTCTCGCTGGCGCGCGCTGGCCGGCCCGGGGCGGGGCAGCGCCGGATTCACCTCGCTGACGTCCTCCCGCACGGGGATCACCCTGGCCAACACGGTTTCGGAGGAAGCGGCCTACCAGAACCGCCACCTGATGCACGGGTCCGGGGTCGCGATCGGCGACGTGGATGGCGACGATCTGCCCGATATCTACCTGCCCCGGATCGAGGGCCCCAACGCGCTCTACCTGAATCAGGGAGGCTGGCGGTTCCGGGAGGCGGGGGTGGAGCGCGGGGTGGCCCTGGCGGACGCGCCGTCGACCGGTGCGGTGCTGGCCGACG
>DATCXX010000256.1:0-7176 GCA_036565615.1 Gemmatimonadales bacterium
GGCGGCGGGGCTGGACGCCCGCCCCTGGCGGCTTCCCCTCCCCGCCGGGCTTCACTGGGTGGACGTGGATCAGGGCGAGCTGCTCGATCTCAAGGAAAACGCCCTCGCGACGGAATCGCTTCGCTGCCGGTACGATGCCGTGCGGCTGGATCTCTCGGTGCGGCCGGACCGGCAGGCGTTGCTCCGCCAGGCGTGCTCGGAATCCCGCCGGACCCTGGTGATCACCGAGGGGTTGCTGGTGTATCTGGAGCCCGAACAGGTGGCGGAGCTGGCCAGCGATCTGCATGCCGAGCCGTCACTCCGACTCTGGCTGTTGGACCTGGCGAGTCCCGGGCTGCTGACGATGCTGGAGAAGAGCTGGGGCCCGGTGGTCCGGGCCGGCAAGGCCCCCTTCAAGTTCGGGCCGGCCGAAAGCACCGACTTCTTCCGGCCCTACGGCTGGCGGGAGATCGAGTGGCGTTCCCAGTTTCACGAGGGACTGCGGCTGAACCGGGTCTTCCCGATGGCGCGGTTCTGGAACTTCATGTCGCGCTTCATGCCCGAACGAAAGCGCGCCGAGTTTCTGCGATTCGCCGGAATCGCATTGCTCGAGCGCGCTGAGCCCCCCGCGGATCTGAACCGCTAGTTGGTGACGACGATCGACAACCCCTGCTTCGATTTGGTGGTCGAGCCGGGCTCGTAGACCCGCGCGTCGGCGCAATCGCCGGTCGGCCGCTTCACGTTCTGATACCACACCTGGATCTTCCGGGTGGGCGCGAGCCCCGGGAAGGTCAGCTCGATCCACAGGGTGTTGTTGGGCGACGCGCCCCCGCTCTCCGCCTGGAACACCGGGTCGGACAGGGTGAAGGTCACCGCGGTCGCCGTGCCGTTGTTTCCCGGCAGGGTCACCCCGCCCGATCCCCCGCCGATGATCGCGCCGGTCGGGCCGTTCTGGCGCACCGAGACGGTGGCGGGATAGGTCGCGACGGTGCTCGACTGGCCGGTCACCGACATCCACAGATTGAGCGTCCGCACCGACCCGTTCGGCGTCTTGATCGTCAGCCAGCCGATATCCGCCTTGCTTCCTCCCAGCCCGCAGGAGAACAGGACCTGGCCGCTCGGTCCGGTGCCGCTGAAGGTCGCCGGGGTCGTCGACCCGGCGATTTCGGCGATGACCTGGTTGAACCCGTCGCCCAGCGACCACGAGCTTGCCTGGGCCAGGCCTGAGGCCGACGTGGTTAGGCCGCCGGCACCGGGAACGAGGGTGGCGCCGTTACTCGCCGACAACGGCGACCAGGTGATCCCCACGCCGGCCACCGGATTGCCGAAGGCGTCGGTCACCCGGACCTGGGGCGCATCGCTGACCGGACCGGTCGGCAGTCCGGTTCCGTAGGAGTAGGACGCGGCCGCTACCGGTGCCGAGGTCGGCATGTAGGTCTGCACCACCGACGCCGTCCCGGCTCCCACGACAATGGCGGTAGAGGTGACCGGGGTCAGGGAACCGCTGGTGAAGTCGAGGGTGCGGCTACCGACCACTCCGTCGATCCGCAGATCGGTGAACGTGGCGACCCCGCCGACCGTGGTGCGGGAGAGGGTCCCCATCAGGGTGCCGGCACCGCCCGCCGTAATGCTGGCTGTCACCGAGACATTCGGTGTGGTAGCCACGTTGCCCCAGGCATCGCGCAGTCCGACCACCGGCTGCTGCGCGAACGCCGCTCCGGCGGTCGCGCTGGCCGACGGCTGGGTATTGATCGCGAGCACCGTCCCGTCTCCCGCGGCCACGTTGAAGCTCGCACTGTTGACGCCGGTGAGCCCGGTCGCGCTGAATGCCAGGGTCCTCGACCCGGTGACTCCGTCAATCCGGAGGTCGGTGAAGGTCGCAACGCCGTTGACGGTATTTGCCGACGGTCCACCGGCCAGCGCGGCCGCCCCGCTCCCCAGCGCGGCAGTGACGGTGACACCGCTGGCAGTCAGGTCGTTCCCGAACGCGTCCTCGACCCGGACGCTCGGTTGGGTCGTGAAGGTAATCCCCGCCTTCGCGCCGGCGGGCTGGGTGACCATGGCCAGTTGTGCCGCGGGCCCGGCGGAAATGGTGACGGTGCCGCCGGCGACCGCCGGATAGGCCGAGGTGAAGGTGAGATCCCGGGCACCGGTCACCCCATCGACCCGCAGGTCGACGAAGGTGGCGACCCCGTTGGCGTCGGTCTCCACGGTGAGATCCCCGGCCAGAGTGCCGGCGCCGCTGGCGATCGCCGCGGTGACGGCGACATCCGCCTGGAGGACCAGGTTGTTATTGGCATCCCGCAGCTGAAGCGTGGGCTGCTGCGCGAACGCGACCCCTGCCTGGGCGCTGCTCGACGCCGCCTGCTCCAGGGTGAACTGGGCCGCCGCGCCCGCGGTGGCCTGGATCAGGAAGTTGACCTCGTTCCCCGGGAGTCCCTCGGCTTCCACGATCACCAGCGAATTGTTGTTGCTGTCGAGGTATCCGAGCGACGATCCGTCAACCGTGGCCTTGAGGTTGGAATACCCGGCAATGGTCCCGAAGTCGATACAGGGCAGCGCCGCGACACCGTTGGCATCGGTGGTTACCACCACGGAAGCCGGCGGAGAGGCACCGCAGAAATGGGCATCGCCGTCCGGGTCGAACTGGGTGGAGCCCCCCAGGGTGAAGGTGACCGTCACACCCGGCACCGGGTTGGCGCCGTCCGCGTCATCGCCCGGGGTCAGGATCGTCACCGCCGGGAGCCCGGTGGTGGACTGGGTGCCCACCTGGCCGCTGGTGTAGCTGCCCGGCAGCACCACGCTGGCCTGCCTGGGCGCCGGCTTGGCCGCGGGCTTGGGCGCCTTGGTGCCCGGCGAGGTCGAGGTGCGAAGGAACTCTTCCGGCGATCCACCGGCGCCACCCCGGGCGCTGATGGTGGGATCCACGGCGCCGAAATCGCTGAATTCTTCCGGGGACCCACCCACGCCGCCCACCGCAAAGAACGAGGCGTACAGCTTCTGGGGCAGGAAGAAGTCGGCCGTTTTCCGGAGCACCCGCTGGAACGTAGTCTGAGCCACTTGGAGGTTGGCGCCGCAGGCGAGCTGGTCGGCGAGAGCCTGCGGGACATCGACCTGTTCGAGCAGCTCGAAGCCCGAGGCGTCGTTGGGAATGTGCTGGGCGCCGAGCAGGAGCTGGTTGGGATCCACCGTGCCGGGCAATGGCGGGAAGCAGACCACCACCACCGGCAATCCATTTGTCGTGTTCAGATTCGCAGGCTCGGGCACCAGCTTGATCGACACGTAGGTCGGATATTTGTCGAACGGCGTCACCAACGGATTGCTGTTGGCAGGGAGCCCGGTGATCTCGACGTTGGTCCCGACCGGCACGTAGTCCTCGGGAAACCAGACCCCGGCCATCCCGTCCGGAGTCACGAACACCTTGGACGGATCGCCGGGATTCAGGTCGAACGAGATGAAGCAGGTCATCTCCGCGATCACCTGGTCCTTGAACGCGCCCACGGTCTGGTCGGGATCCAGCTCGGTGATGAGGGTCTGCTGTTGCGCGGGGCTGAGCTGGCCGTACTTGAGGTTGATGAATCCGATCAGCTGGTCGAGCTTCGACTGGGCCGTGGCGTAATCGCCCGCGTTGAAGGCGTCCACCACCGCCTGGAACTTGCCCAGAGTCGAATTGTCGTTGGGAACCACGTACGCCATCAGCAGCGAAAGGTGTGACTTGATCTCCTCGACCGAGAGGGGGGTGCACGCGCCGGCCTCGAGCGTACTGAAGTCGCTGTTGGGCCTGCTCCCGCCGGGGGCGGTGCTCTCATTGGCGCAGGCAGCCAGGACCACGACAAGAGACCAGCCTAGACGCGAGAGGGCGCGGCGCATGACGAATCGCTTTCTGATCGGGGTACTCGGATTGCCCAGACACCCGCGAGTTGGACGCGGATGACCAATAATCTGTCAATGTCACGCTTTCTTACGGGATTTGCAAGAAGCTTCCAAGAGGCCTAGGAAGTTCCAACCAGACGCTTGAAGGCGGGGTCTCCGGAAATGCCCCGGAACCACCATCCGGGGTCGTCGGCGTAGGCAGCCCTAAGTCGTTCATTGGCTTGGAGATAGATCGCCAACAGGTCGACTGCCTTGGCGGTCTCGCCCAGCTGGGCGTACACGAAGGCGCCGAACAGGGCCAGGTCGCGAGTGGGATTCAGCTCCCCATCGCCCTTGGATCGCTCCACCACCCTGGCGGCACTGTCCCGCTGCCCGGCCCGGGCCAGAGCCGCCGCCACCAGCATGCGGGCGTTCAGCTCGAAGTACGCGCGCCGGGGTGCCGGGGCCGTTCTCGCGATCGAATCGGCCAGTCGCCAGGCCTGCGCCACATCGGGCTCCGGGCGAGCCTTGGTGGTCATCAGAAAGAGCTCGCATCGCGGCGCGCCCATATCGGCGGGAAAGCGGCGACGGATCTGCTGGCAGGTGTGATCGGCTTCGGTGAACTGTTCCAGGTCGTATTGCGCCAGGAAGAGCCGGAACAGAATCACGTCGGCGTTGGCGAGAAAGGCGTCCGCCTCGAGGGCCCGGCGAGCGGCGATGGCGACTTCCGTTCCGGTCGCGGTCTGGTTGTACAACGCCGCGAGCGAAGCCCACGCCCCGCCTTGATTCGGATTGGATTCCGTGGCCGACTCCAGATCCTTCTGGGCACTCTCCAGAAGCACTTTGGCCTTTTCGGCGTCCGGCTCGATGCTCTGGAGAAACCCCCAGTACCTCAGGTTGCCCCGAAGCTCCAGCGCATCCGCGTTGTTGGGTGCCAGGGCGAGCGCCCGGTCGACATGAGCGAGACCGGTCCGGATCCAGGGATGGAGGACGGTTTTGTCGCGGCCCGAGAGCCGGGAGCGCCGGTAGGCGATGAGCCCGCGCGCAACGATCGGGTCGGCCCAGGCCTTGTCCTGCTCCTCCGCCAGGGCAAGCAGTGAATCCGCCGCGCCGAAGTCACGGTTACGGGTCAGGGTGTCGTTCTTCGCCGCGGCGGCTTCCCCATTCTTGCGCAGCTGCTCGGCCCGCTGCAGCAGCGACCAGGCCACGGTGCTCCGGGTGCCCTCCCGCTGGGCCTGCAGCCGGACCTCCGACCCGATCCGGGTGCGGACGAGCCGGGCCACCTCCTGGGTCACCGAATCCCGCAGCGTGACCATGTCGGCGGCGGGGAGCTCGAGCGCCGTCCGGTCGAGATCGGCCCCGCCGTTGCCGTCGAATACCCTGACGTTCACCCGGATCTTGTCGCCTTCCGGCTCGACGGTTCCCCGGAGCACGGTCCCGGCATCGAGGATATGGGCAATGCTGTCGATCGTGAGAGGGCTGGTGCGGAAGGGCTCCACACCGGTGCGGGAAATCACGTCGAGGCTCTGCACCCGTCCGAGCGCGCCGATCAGATCTTCGGTCAAGCCGTCGGCCAGATAGCCTAGCGAGTGGTCTGCGCTGAGATCCTCGAAGTAGAGCACCGCGACGTTCTTGGCATTGAGCCCGCCCACCACCGGGGCGGTACCGCCGGCACCGGCGAGCTTCCAGATCCCGAACCCGGCCCCGGCCAGCAGCAGAACCGCCGCGGCGAGCACCCAGGGCTTTCGCCACCAGGCCGCCCCCTCCCGCTGGAGCATCCGGTTGGCGCCGGTGGGGACCCGCCGCGAGGCGGTGTGCCGAATGGAAGTTCGCCGCGACGCGGTGGCGCCCATGGGAAGGCCCAGCATCTCCATGAACTGGGCCGCGGTCTGGGGCCGGTCCGCCGGCACCTTGGCCATCGCCGAGAAGATCGCGTCTTCGACTTCCTCCGGTACGGTGGCACGGACGATCCTCACGCTGGGGACCGCCTCCATCGAATGGCGGGCCATCAGCGCCTGGGCATTCTTGGCGGTGAAGGGCGGCTCCCCCGCGAGCATCTCGTACAGCATGCAGCCCAGACTGTAGAGATCGGAGGTCGGGCCTACCGGATCGCCGACCGCCTGCTCGGGCGACATGTACACCGGCGTGCCGACGGCCATGCCGGTCTGGGTGAGCTTCTGCGCATTCCCCTCGCTGGCGGCCCGCGCGATGCCGAAGTCCGCGACCAGGGCATGGCCGTTGGAAATGAGGACGTTTTCCGGCTTGATGTCCCGGTGGACAATCCCGGCCGCATGGGCAAGCCCGAGGGCCTCGGCGACCTCGAGGGTGAGCTGGATCGCGTCATCGATCGGAAGCTGACCCTCCCGGTCGAGTCGGTCCCGCAGCGATTCGCCCTTGATGAAGGGCATGACGTAGTAGAGAAGCCCGTCGGCCGATCCCGAATCGTAGAGCCCGAGAATGTTGGGATGCTGGAGCTTGGCGGCGAGCTTGATTTCCCGTTCGAACCGCTCGGCGCCTATCGAGGCGGAGAGCTCGGGATGGAGGACCTTGATGGCGACGTCGCGATCGTGCCGGATGTCCTTGGCGAGGAAGACCGTAGCCATTCCCCCCCGGCCAAGCTCACGCTCGATCAGGTATCGGTCAGAAAGCTGGCTGGTGAGCCGCTCGAGAATCTCCGCCACGACTCCAGTTTGTTTAATGGAGGATGGTGCTGGGCCCCGGAAGGGCCCGGATCAAATATGGCGGCTCTCCGGCAAATCGCCATAGGAGCGCCGGTTGGCCCCTCAGGCCCCGTAGGGCACCCAGATGTTCTTGACCTGGGTCGCTTCGCGGAGGAATTCCTCTCCCTGCCCCGCGCGAACGTCCAGCCAGTCCACGGCCTCCCACTCCACATGGGTTCGTTTCATGTTGCCGGCGGAAAGCTTCTCGACCTCTGCCGCCTCTTCCCGGGGCCCGTAGAACCAGATGCTGTCCACATCGTCGTGCGCGGCAAGCACCGGAGCCAGCTCCTTGCGGACTCCAGTCACGATGTTGATGACCCCCCCGGGCACGTCCGAGGTGTCGAACACCTGATAGAGGTCGGTGGCCAGGAGCGGCCAGCGCTCGCTGGGAACCGCCACGACGGTGTTGCCCATCGCCACTGCCGGCAGGACCAGGGAAAGGAACCCGAGCAGGGGCGCTTCGGCCGGGCAGACCAGGCCCAGCACGCCGATCGGCTCGTTCATGGCGAGGGTGACGTTGCGAAACGGGGTCGCGTGGACTCGGCCGTCGTACTTGTCGGCCCAGGCGGCGTAGCTGAAGGCCCGCTGGATCGCGGCGGCGACTGCTCCGGCCGACCCGGCGGGC
>DATCXX010000277.1:0-2715 GCA_036565615.1 Gemmatimonadales bacterium
CATGAGCAAGCGTGACGACCAGCGAATCGCCGCCCTGGTCAAGAAGAACACCGCGAAGGTGGCGAATCCCAAGGTGGACCGGTCGGCCCAGTACGACGACACCCTCAAGACCAAGTCGGCGGAGCAGGACCACGAGACCAAGCGGTTCTTCAAGGAGATGAAGAAAAGGGAGTTCTAGCCGGCGTGCTGGCCTACACTTTCTGGCACTGGAAGCGGCCCGACGTTTCGCCCGAAACGTATGAGGCCCGGCAACGCGACTTCCAGGCAACGCTGGCCGCACATCCCCCCGATGGATTCCTGCAGGGGACCACGGTTCGGCTCGAAGGGGCCCCCTGGGCAGCGGAAGGGCGCACCGCCTACGAAGACTGGTACCTGGTGCGCGACATGGCCTCGCTGGACTCCCTCAATCAAGCGGCGGTGACGGCGGCTCGGCAGGTTCCCCATGATGCCGTGGCCCAGCTCGCCGCGGACGGCATCGCGGGACTGTACCGGCTCCGCGCCGGCGCTCCGATCTTTCCCCCACCTCTCGCCACGTGGTTTCACAAACCCGTCGGGATGAGTTATCCCGCGCTGTTCGAGGCGCTCGCACCGGTGATCGCGGCCGCCCCGACCGCGCTCTGGATGCGGCAGATGGTACTGGGTCCTGCTCCGGAGTTCTGTCTTCACAGCAGGGAGCCGGTGACGCTTCCCCCCGGATTCACCGGGCGGACGCTGACGCTGACCCCGGTCTGGACCGGCGTGACCCCGTGACCAAACGCATGCTGGTCGCCGACCCGATCGAGCAGTACGTGGAGGGCTTCGGCTCCCGGGAGACTCCGGC
This sequence comes from Gemmatimonadales bacterium, assembly GCA_036565615.1. Taxonomy (GTDB): domain Bacteria; phylum Gemmatimonadota; class Gemmatimonadetes; order Gemmatimonadales; family GWC2-71-9; genus JABFSM01. The sequence goes on from DATCXX010000277.1 coordinate 821, forward strand.
GCGGCAGCGGTTGCGGGCCGAAACCGCCAAGCTACCCCAGGCGGGCATGCAGATCGGCGCCGATCAGGGCGCCCTGATGGGGCTCCTGATCCGGCTGATCGGCGCCCGCCGGGCGCTCGAGGTGGGCACCTTTACCGGGTACAGCGCCCTGGCGGCGGCGGAGGCGCTGCCGCCCGAGGGGCGCCTCGTCACCTGCGACATCAGCGAGGAGTGGACCGCCATCGCCCGGCGCTACTGGCGCGAAGCGGGACTTGAGAGCAAGATCGAGCTCAGGCTGGGGGACGCGCGGGGCACCCTGGCCGCGCTCCGCCGGGAAGCGGGAGAGGGGAGCTTCGACTTCGCGTTCATCGACGCCGACAAGTCCGGCTACGATCATTACTATGAGGCCTGTCTCCAGCTGGTGCGGCCCGGCGGGCTGATTCTGATCGACAACGTGCTGTGGAGCGGCAAGGTGGCCGATCCGCAGGTGCGGGATCAGGACACCGTGGCGATCCGGGAGCTCAACGCGAAGATCGCCGCCGATCCGCGGGTGGAGGCGTGCCTGCTGACGGTGGGGGACGGCGTCATGATGGCGCGGAAGAACTAAGACGCGGGAGCGCGGAGGACGCGAAGACGCGGAGGGCGCGAAAGGCGCGGGGGCGCGAAAGGACGATTATGCCATCAATCTGGCGGGAGGAGGCGCGGAACGAGCTGCTCAACCGGCTCGACCGGCTCAGCGCGGATGCTCCCGCCCGCTGGGGGAAATTCACGTGCCCCGCGATGATGGCGCACGTCAACGACGCCCTCCGGATGCCGCTCGGGGAAGTGACCCCGGCGATGAAAAAGGTCCCGATCCGGTTCTTTCCCCTGAAGCAGCTCATCATCTACTATCTCCCCTTTCCCAAAGGGGTGCCCACCTCTCCGGTGCTGCTGGCCCGGTGCGATGAGGCGGTGTTCCAGGACGAAGTCCAGGCTTTCCGGCAGATCCTCGGTCGCCTGGCCCGCCGCTCCCACGAGACCGCGTGGCCCAGGCACCCCGCCTTCGGGACGATGAGCCGGCGCGCGTGGGGGGTGCTGGGCTACCGGCACGTGGATCACCATTTCACCCAGTTCGGCGTGTAGCGCGGAGAGCCTTCCGCCTTCAGCCTTCAGCCGCTGATGGCTGATGGCTGACGGCTGACGGCTCTCTTGCCGGGAACAGATTCGGGCGCTACATCATGGAGTCCCGCGCGGGAGTCCTTCATGACGGCCCCGGCAGCAACCGAACTCGCCTATCACATCCCCGCCGACGCGGGGCTCGGGCACGCCCACCTCAAGGTGAGTGATCTGTCCCGCGCGCTCGAGTTCTATTGCGGCGTTCTGGGATTCTCGCTGGTAGCGCGCTACCGCGAGTCCGCCGCATTCCTCGCCGCCGGGGACTATCACCACCACCTCGGCCTCAACACCTGGGAGAGCGAGGGCGCCTCTCCGCCTCCGCCCCATCACACCGGGCTCCACCACCTGGCGATCCGTTACCCCACCCGCACCGATCTGGTGGTCGCGGTACGCCGAGTGCTCGCGGCGGGTGTCGCGCTGCAGGGGGCATCCGACCACGGCGTCAGCGTCTCGGTCTACCTCTCCGATCCCGACGGCACCGGTCTGGAGCTGACCTGGGACCGGCCGGCCGGGGAATGGCCCCATATGCCCGATGGGAATGTGGAGTACCGGGTGGAGGACGCGCTCGACATCGAGGCCTTGTTGAGCGAGGAGTAGACCCGACGGAATGACCCAAGGACGCAACGACGCAAGGTATGTTTACTTTGCGTCTTTGCGTCTTTCGCGTCCTCTAGCCGGAGTTCTTCCCGCTCATGGACCCCGTCATCAACCTCCTCGCCCGCACCTACCAGCCCCGCCGGGGCCAGGCCTGGCACGGCGGG
>DATCXX010000293.1:0-5695 GCA_036565615.1 Gemmatimonadales bacterium
CCATACCGTCTACGGGGGCGGCCACCTCTTTCGCGCCGATACCGCCAGGAAGCTGGGCGCAGTGGCGCTCCGGGCGCTCGAGGAGTACGGGGCCGACGCCACCGAGTTCGCCCGCGCGGTCGGGATGCCCCCCGCCCTGGCCGACGCGGTGCACCGCCGGGTGGTCTTCAAACTCCAGCGGGAGCCGGTCGAGGACTTCCGGATCGATTTCGAAGACGGCTATGGCAACCGCCCCGACGACGAAGAGGACGGCCACGCCGCGGCTGCTGCCGGAGAAGTGGCGCGGGGACTCGACGAGGGCACCCTGCCTCCCTTCATCGGCATCCGGATCAAGCCGCTCAACGAGGAGCTCCGCAAACGCAGCATTCGCACCCTCGACGTGTTTCTCACCGCCCTCATGCGAGCCGCGGGAAGGCTTCCCGAAGGATTCGTCGTCACCCTCCCGAAAATCACCATCCCCGAGCAGGTGGGATGGTTCGCCGCGGTGCTGGCCGAAGCGGAGGGTGCGCTCGAGCTCGCGCCGGGTACCCTGCGGTTCGAGATCATGATCGAGACCCCTCAGATCATCGTGGACCGCACCGGCCGGTCCGCTCTCCCCGCTCTGCTCGAGGCGGGCGGGGGACGGATCAGCGCGGCCCACCTGGGCACCTACGACTATACCGCGGGCTGCAACATCACCGCGGCGCATCAGGGCATGGGTCATCCGGCCTGCGATTTCGCCCGGCAGATGATGCAGGTGGCGTTCGCGGGCACCGGCGTGTGGCTCTCGGACGGCTCCACGACGGTCATGCCGGTGCCGGTGTACCGCCCGGCGGCAGGGGGCAGCCTCACTCCGGAGCAGCTCGCCGCCAACCGGGCCGGGGTGCACCACGCCTGGGCGCTGCACTATGCCGATGTCCGCCGCTCACTGATTCAGGGGTTTTATCAGGGGTGGGACCTCCATCCCGCCCAGCTCGCGACCCGCTACGCGGCGGTCTACGCGTTCTTCCTGGAGGGGCTCACGGCCGCGGGAGACCGGCTCAAGAACTTCGTGGCCAAGGCCGCCCAGGCCACCCTGGTGGGGGATGTCTTCGACGACGCCGCGACCGGGCAGGGGCTGCTGAACTATTTCCTGCGGGGGATCAACGCGGGGGCGCTCAGCGAGGAGGAAGCGGCGGCCCGGACCGGGCTTTCGCTCGAGGAGTTTCGAGGACGGAGTTTTGTGAGGATTCTGGAGGGACGGCGGTAGCGCGTGGTCAGAGAGCAGGGGTCAGGGGTCAGGGGTCAGGGAAAACCCTGTCCTCTGACCCCTGACCCCTGACCCCTACGCGCGCGCCACCGTCCCCCGGATCAGGCCGTGCGGCTCGGTCGTGGCCACGAAGATCTCGTTCCGGTTGTCCAGCCCGAACGGCGTGAGATCCACCAGGAGATGGTGCCGGTTCGGCATCGTCAGATCGATCTCCACCAGCTCCGGACACGCGGCCAGCGCCGCTTCTCCCATCGCATACAGGGTGTGCTGCACCGACCGGCTCTCATGCGCCGTGAAGGATTCGATCAGCGCGCTGCGAACCGTGTCCCACGCCGAGTCGCAGGAGGACGGGAATCCGGAATAGCGCCATCGCGCGGAGAGGTCGGTCGCGAAGATCCGGTCGTCGGTGTCCCGCAGCGTGGTGTACCGGTCCCGGGGGAACCCTTCGAAGCCGCTCCCGGCGGTCTTGAGCAGCCCGAGCCCGGCGAGTCCCGCCTCGATCTCGAGCCCCTCGCGGGTTGCGGCGACCGAGGCAACCCGGACCTCCGCCGGCCCCCGGGTGAACCCATGGGGACCGGTCCGGTCCCAGCGATGCAGCAGGAGCTCGACGGTCACCCGGTCGGCCGCCGCCGCCGTGTCCAGGAAATGCCGGCATACCAGATGGGCGAATCGTTCCGGCTCGTCCAGTGTGGCATCCTTGGCCAGCGCGAACACGGTGTTCTTCATGGTGTCGGTGGGCAGCACGTCGGTGTTGATGCCTTCGGTGTGGGCCGACTCGAACCGTCCCTCCAGCCGCACCTGGACCGTACAGTCGTGAATCCGGTGCCGGGATTCCTCCCGCACCAGCTTGACCAGGCGGATCGCAGCCTTGCCGTAGGCGTTGCTCGCCAGCCGGGCGCTCACCTCAGCTCCCCCGGTAGGTGGAGTACCCGTAGGGACTGAGCAGCAGCGGCACGTGGTGGGGCCGGCCCGCGTCACGCACCTCGAACTCGACCTCCACCTGGGGGAAGAACGCCTCGATGCCCTGGCCCGAAAGCCAGGCTCCGGTGTCGAACACCAGGCGGTATCGCGCCGCCGAGACCGGAATCCCCTCGGGCAGGAGCGCGGTGGCCCGGCCGTCGGCGTTGGTCGTTGCCCGTCCGACCACCCCCCACTCGCCATCCGCTTCCTGGCGCAGCAGCGCCACCGCCAGATTGGCTGCGGGCCGGCCTCGCGCGGTGTCCAGCACATGGGTGGTGATTCCGCTCATGACGAGCCCGCTCCTTGGTCGGAAAAAAGCCGGCCCAGCCGCTGCCGGGTGATGCTGCCCTGCTCGGCGGCGGCGATCGCCAGCTCCTCCTCCGGGGAGTTGGACATCCGGCTCCGGAGATCCTGGAGCAGCTCCTGGGGACCCCGCCCGCTCGCGCAGACGATGTAGATGCGACCGAACCGCTTCTCGTATTCCCGGTTCGCCTCCGCCAGCGCGTGGCGCGTCTCCGCATCCGCGGCCGCCACGCCTCCCTGCTCCGCCGCCGACCATCGGCGCGCGGCTTGGTCTACCGGCGCCGCCGTCCGGGTCTCCCCGATCCGGGGGTGATGGGAGAACGCTTCCTCCCAGTCATCGGGCCCGGTGTCCCGCCACACGCGGTCGGCCCGATTCAGCAGCTCCGTCAATCCAGCATAGGGACGGCCGGCCAGCATCCCCCGCACCCAGCGGGAGGCACCACAGCAGCTCACCAGCAGCGCCCCGGCCTCTGCGTCGCTGAGCCGGTTGAAGTCGGGGACCCTCATCCCGGCGGCGGCACCGTCCCGAAAATCCGGAGCCGGGCGATCCCGCCGTCCGGATAGATGTTGAGCCGTACGTGGGTCGCCGGCCCCCGACCGCCCTCGGGCTCGAATTCGTGGCGCCCATCGGGTTCCAGCGGGGTCTCCGGTATCAGCGGGTTCCACCGGGTCTTTTTCCCGGCGAGCTCGGCCGCGATCGCTCCCGGCGCGTCGCACCATTCCAGCATGCAGCTCCCCGGGGCGTTCCCCTTGTACCAGTCGGTGTCGATCTCTACCCGGGTGATGCTGCCGCGGGCCGCCAGTCGCACGATGCTCCAGTCGTGGCCGGGGCCCCGGCGGCGGCGGGTTTCCCAGCCGTCGCCCATGTTGAGGGCGCGACCGGGGAGAATCAGGTTCTGCCGCTCACCGAAGAACATGTCGCTGCACGCCACCACGAACCCGCCATGCTGCATCGCAGCCAGATCCACCTCGAGCCCGGCGGTGAAAATCTCCGGATCGGGCATCGGGTCGCCGTGCACCCGGAGCCGCGCCACCCCGCCATCCGGAAAGATGTTGAGCCGGAGATGGGTCACCCGGCCGGGATAGGTCACCGGAAACAGGTTTTTGGTGTCGCCGGCCAGTGGAGAACGAGGCACGATCTCGACCCACGGAGCGCCGCGGGTTTCCGCCAGCGCATGAGGATCGGCGTCGGCGTCGGCATCGGGCAGCTCGCAGGCCTCCAGGGAACAGCTCTCGGGAAAATTCCCCCGGAAAAAACTGGTGTCCACGACCACACCGTGAATCCGGGCCGGGATCCCCAGCCGCAACAGACACCAGTCGTGACCGGGGGTACGACGGCGCCGGGTTTCCCAGCCATCCATCCACTTCCCCCGGTCGGTATAGACGCCCTCGCGCCACTCCGGTGCGGAAGCCTTGAGCAGATCTTCCTTGGGGGCGAAGAACTCGTCGTTGGCGGCGAGCGCGACCCCACCCAGCCGTTCCGCCGCCACATCGATCAGATCGGTGAAATCGCTCATTCCGCGCGGTGCTCCAGCAGTCGGCCGGCCGGCGGCTTGTCCGATCCGCCCCGGCGATAGACTTCCACTCCCCGAAGGTACGTTGCTTCCACCACCCCGGCGAGACGACGGCCGTGATACGGCGTCACCGCGTGACGATGCCGCAATCTCGCGCCGTCCACCACGAATTCGTCGTCGGGGAGGAACATGACCAGGTCGGCATCCGCTCCCGGCGCGATGGCGCCCTTGCTGCCGGCGAGCCCGGCTACCCGTGCCGGTCCGGCGCACATCCATTCCACCACCCGGTCCAGTCCCAGCCCCCGCGCCCGCGCCCCGGTCCACACCGCGGCCAGGCCGAGCTGCAGGGAAGAGATGCCACCCCATGCCGAGACGAAGCTGCCGGTGTCGAGCGACTTCATCGCCGGCGGACAGGGAGAATGATCCGATACCACCGCATCGAGCTCCCCCGCCTCCAGGGCTTCCCAGAGCAGATCCCGATTGGCCCGGGATCCGATCGGGGGAGCGCATTTGAATTCGGTCGCCCCGTCGGGGATCTCCTCGGCCGCGAAGGTGAGATAGTGGGGACAGGTCTCGGCCGAGATCCGCACCCCGGCCCGCCGGGCAGCCGAGAGCCCTGCCAGCGACTCGGCGGAGGCGAGGTGCACCACGTGCACCCGGAGGGCGAACTCGGCCGCCAGCCGCGCGATCAGCCGGATTGCTTCCACTTCGGCCGAAGCCGGACGCGAAGCATGCCAGGTGGCGTAGCGCCGGGGATCGCCGCGGAGGCAGGCGGCGGCCCGAACGATCGGTCCGGAGAGCTCGGCGTGTACCATGAGGCGGGCATCCAGTCCGGCCAGCACCGGCATCGCCTCTTCCAGATCCCGCTCCGATACCGAGGCGAATTCTTCGACTCCCGAAGGGACCAGGAAGCACTTGAAGGCATGCACGCCCGCGGCCCGGAGGCCGGCGAGCTGCCCGGTGTTTCCGGGCACCACGCCGCCGATGAATCCCACATCCACCGCCGCCTGGCTCCCCGCCGCGGCGCGCTTGACCGTGAGCGCCGCCACGCTGGTCGTGGCGGGAATGCTGTTGAGCGGCATGTCGAGCAGGGTGGTGACGCCTCCCGCGGCGGCCGAGCGGGTGGCGCTGGCGAATCCCTCCCAGTCGGTGCGGCCCGGCTCGTTGACATGGACATGGGTGTCCACCAGGCCGGGGAGGATGACCGCGTGCTCCGCGTCGATGACCGGGAGATCGGGGCTGGTCGTGTCGAAGGGCTCGACTGCCTGAATGCGCCCGGCGGCCACATGGATGGATGCCGGCCGGATTCCTTCGGGTGTCGCCACCCTCCGGCCGCGCAGAATGAGATCGGTCATCCGGGAGCCGTGTCGCTCCAGAATCGCCGCAGCAGGTTGGAAACCACCCGGCGCCGGTATCCGGCGCTGGAACGCAGGTCGTCGATGGGCTGGATCTCGCTTTCAGCCATGGTGACGGCGGCATCGATCCCGGCTCCATCGGCGAGCGCGCGCTCGGTCCGGGGAAGCCGGATCACCGTCGGAGAAACGCTCCCGAGCGCGATCCGGGGCGTGGGACCCCGCACCGCGGCCATCACCACCTTGGAGATCGCCTGGGCGGCGCGGGTGCCCACCTTGCGAAACCACTGGGCGCCTTCGACCGGCCCGACCTCGACCGCGGTGATCAGCTCGTCGGG
>DATCXX010000321.1:0-3291 GCA_036565615.1 Gemmatimonadales bacterium
CGCGGCGGCCAGCGTCAGGGTAGTGGCCGAGAGGCCGGGGCTTTCCCGCACCGCGGTGATCCGGCGGCGGGGAAAGTCGTCGATGTCCCACTCGCCTCCCACCGGGTCGCGGCGGGCCACGGCCACCCGGGTGGTACCCAGGGCGCACCAAGTCTCGGTGAGGGAAAGATCGGGGCCAAGGTCCGCCAGCGCGTAGAGCATGACCGGGCCACCCCACGCCGATTCGATCCGGCGGCGCAGCTCTACCGGCAGGCGCGAGGGCTGGCCGGTGTAGCGGGTGACGATCTGCTGGTCCAGCGTTTCAGTCGGGGTCTGCATTTGCCGTGATCCTCATCCAATGGTGCCAAACGAAAAGCCTTCCAGGTCTGTCGGAGCACCCGGAAGGCGGAGGATCACGCGATCTGATCTTGACCTAAGGTGCTCGTTTTCTCCGGGTGGAGGCGATGCGATCGCCCGGGACACCAGTGCGCGGGACCGAAGCTTCGGGGCGCACTTCGTGCCCGAAAGCCATGGTGCCGATCTTGGCGGCCCTCAGAGTGAACTGGTCACATCGCATCGCGTCAACAGACCTCGTCGTGCTGCGGTTGCCCGATCCCCAATTCCCGGATCGGGTCAACCAACATAAGAAACCAGTGGATGACGGGCAAGAGAGAATGCTATGTTCCAGCCATGAAACGGATCCTGCTGCTCCTGGGCCTGGCCCTGGCGGGGTGCGCCTCCTCCACTCCCGCCCCGGCGGTCGTCGCTCCCGCCCCGGCGCGGCTTGCGGCCGCCCCGGATCGCTTTTTCACCACCGACGGGGTGCGGCTCCGGTACCGCGAGGTCGGTCGCGGCGACCCGATCGTCCTCCTCCACGGGTATACGGCGCGACTCGAATACATGGGCGACCTCGCCGATTCGCTGGCCCGCGATAACCGGGTGATCGTGCTCGACCAGCGGGGCTTCGGCGAGAGCAGCAAACTGTCCGACCCAGCCCGTTTCGGCAGAAAAATGGGAGACGACGTGGTGGCCCTGCTCGACGAGCTCGACATCCGGCGGGCCCATCTGGTGGGGCACTCGATGGGGGCGTTGATCGCGGCCAACGTGGCGGCGCGCTATCCGGACCGGGCTGCCGGCGTGGGGCTGATCGCGGGACCGTTCTACCCTGATTCGGCCGCCTTCGCCGGGCTCTCCGGCGCCTGGGTTACCGCATTGGAGCGCGGGGAGGGCTTCAAGAGCTTCCTGATGTGGATCTTGCCCGGCATGCCCGACTCCGCGGCGGTGGGCATGAGCGCGCAGATGCTGGCGGCCAACGACATGGGCTCACTCCTCGCGGCGATGCGAGCCATGGGCGGGCTGGTCGTGAGGCGGGAATCCGCCGGAAGGATCCGGGCGCCTGCGGTCGTGGCGGTGGGAACCGGCGATCCGCTGCATCCCCAGTCTCAGGCGCTCGCGGCGTGGTGGCCGTCGGCGCAGCTGGTGGTCCTGCCCGGGGTGGACCACCTGGCGATCGTGGTCCGCCCGGAGGTCATCGGGGCAATTCGAGCGTTGGTGCGCCGGTAGGGCTTCGCCGTCAGGGGCGGGGCCAGACCACTCCCTGGTTCCGTGCCGTCACCCGACGAATGCCCTTGTAGACGAACTTCTGGAGCCGCTTCCCTTCGTAGGTCTCGGTCGTGTAGATGTTGCCCTTGGAATCGGTGGCGATGCTGTGCACGCCGAAGAACTGTCCCGGCTGGCGGCCGCCGTCTCCGAAGCTGGTGAGGACCTCGAGCGACTGCCGGTCCATCACGTAGATCTTCTCGTTCTTTCCGTCGGCCAGGTAGAGAAACCGCTGGGCCGGATCCCGGGAGAAGGCGATATCCCAGACCGCTCCGTCGCCCAGGGTCCGGGGAGCGATCCGCTGCTCCTTGACGAAGCTGCCGTCCTTGCGGAACACCTGGATCCGGTTGTTGGGCCGGTCGCACACGTACACCAGGCCGTCGCGAGTCGGCTCGGCGCAATGGACCGGATTCCGGAACTGCTGGGCCAGCGGCGCGTCGGGATTGTAGCGGCCCAGATTGCTGTCGGAGGGCGTCTTGCCGTAGGCGCCCCAGAACCGCTTGACCTTGCCGTTGTCCATGTCGATCACGGCCACCCGGTGATTGCTGTAGCCGTCCGCCAGGAAGGCTTCGTTTGCCGAGGGGTCGAAGGCGATCTTGGCCACCCGGCCGAAGCTGGTCATGCTCTGGCTGTTGGTGGTCTGGTGGGGCACCCCGATCTGCAGCAGCAGCTTGCCGTCATGGCTGAACTTGAGGAGGTGGGAGTCGATGCTCTGTGCGGTCGGGCAGACGCCGGCCGTGACCAGCGAGTCCGAGCAGCTGCCGTTGCCCCCGATCCACACATTGTCCTTGTGATCGATCGAAATGCCGTGATTGGACAGCGGCCAGGTGTACCCGGCCGCCGGGCCTCCCCACGAGTTGGCCAGATTTCCTTCGGGATCGAATTCGAGAATCGGCGGAGCGGCGGCGCAGCACTCGCCGGTGGGGGGCTTGGTGTCGAGCCCCGCCTCGGTCCGGGCGGTCAGGGTCGCGAATCCGCGGTGGACGATGAAGACGTGGTCCCGGGAGTCCACTCCGACCCCGATCGAGGAGCCGAGGATCCAGTGATTGGGAAGCGGCTTGGGCCAGAAGGGATCGACTTCGAACACCGGCGCCTCGACGCCCTGTCCCTGGGCTGCTTCGAGGACGGCTTGCCCCACTCCGAGCGCCACGACCAGCGCGACCAGCGTCGATCCCAGCACCAGCGTGCGTGGACGAATCACGATGCGATCCTCCTGGCGGCGGAGTGGAACCCCGTGCCTCCGGGGGCGGGAAAGAGTATACTCTCGCTATGAGCCTCCGCACATCCCGGCTCGGCCTCACCGTCATCCTGGCGTCCGGCGTGCTGCTCTTCGGTCCTTCGCGGACCGCGGCGCACGAGATCCCCGCGCGCGTCACGGTGCTCGCCCTGGTGCGGCCGGAGGGTCAGACGCTTCGGCTCCTGGTGCGGGCGCCGCTCGAGGCCATGCGGGACATCGAGTTCCCGCTCCTGGAGGGGAAGTATCTGGACCTGGCGCGGTCGGGGCCGGCTCTGGACGACGCGGCCCGGCTCTGGATCGCCGACGCCCTGGAGCTCTCGGAAAACGGCCGGCCGCTCGGGAGTGCCCGGATCGCAGCCACCCGGGTTTCCCTCCCCTCGGATCGTTCCTTCGACACCTGGTCCCACGCGCTCGGCCATGTCCAGGGAGCTCCGCTCTCCGACCGCACCGAGCTGGTGTGGCAGCAGGGGATGCTG
>DATCXX010000336.1:0-5125 GCA_036565615.1 Gemmatimonadales bacterium
CCGCGACCGTCAACCTGACCGTGGCCGCAAGCACCGCCACGGGCACCTATACCGGGACGGTCACCGCCACCGCCCCGGGTGCCGATCAGGCCACGGCGACCTATCAGGTGACCGTGACCGAGGCGGCGGACTTCGCACTGACCGTGACACCGGCCGCGCGAACCATCGTGGCCGGCGGGAGCAGCGCTGCCACCGTGGGCATCAGCCGGACCAGTTTCCCAAATGCCATCGCCCTCACCCTGCTCAATCCTCCCGGCGGCATCACCGGCGTTTTCGAGCCGGCCTCCTCGACCACCGGCGGATCGGGTCTCACGGTGAACATCGGGGCCGGTGTGGCTCCCGGCGTGTATCCGCTCACGATCCAGGGCACCGCAACGGGTCCGGGGAGCAGGACCACGACGCTGACGGTGACGGTGCCGGCGCCGCCCGCGGGCGGCAACGTGCAGTTCCAGTTCTGCAGCCCGGAGGAGCTGCCGGCGTTCTTCGCCTTTCAGGATGGGGCGGGTGCGTGGCAGGCGGTGACCGGAACCGTCTCGGGAGCGGGCACTGCGTACACCCTGAACCTCAGCCAGAGTTACGGCGGGGTTCTGCTGGTCTACCGGTTCGCCGATGCCGGCGCGGTACGGTCGCGGATCAGGCTGCCGGCGGGGCTCGGCTCAACGGCCGGCCGTATCGCGCAGGTCCGCCAGTCGGCGCTCGGCGATGTGTACTTTACCGTGGTGGTTTACGGCTCGCGCACCGAGCTCGCCCAGGACGGGGCGGAGACCTGCGCTGCGACCCAGCCGACCAAGACGCTGACCGCGGCGGTCGCGGGCGTGCCGCCGGGTTCCTACGGCAGAATGTCGCTGGGGGGAGTGACCCGGATCTTCGACGGCGCCGCATCGACCAACCCGCTGACGTTCGAGGGGGTGCCGAGCGGTTTGGTGGACCTGGTGGGAACCCGGACGATCCCCGGCGCGGCGCCGAACCGGGCGCTGGTGATCCGGAACCTGAATCTGGCGGACGGCGCGGCGGTGCCCGGCGGGGTTGATTTCGCCGGGGCGTCCGCGGTGGTGCCGGCCACCGCGACGGCGACGGTGACCGGCGGGGGCGGCGATGCGCTGGAGATCTACGTCGACCTGGTGACCGCCAACGGGCTGGGCGGCATGTGGGCGGATCTGTCGCCCAGTCCGACCAGCACGCGCCCCTGGGGCGGGCTGGGACCGGCCGCGATGCTGAGCAGCGACATGCACGGGCTCTATGCGTTCGCGTCGGCGCAGGGGAGCCCGGGCGATTTCCGGGTGGTGCTTCGGTACGTTGGGCCGGTGGCGGATCAGACCCTGGCGCTGGGACCGACGATCGCGGCCCCCACTTCGTCACCGGTCGCCGGGGGCGCGTATCCGCGCTACCGGTTCCAGGGAGTACTGCCGGCGGTCTATGACAAAGGCGCGACCATCGACCTGGTGGGCGATGACCTGTTCGGCAACATCTACAGCTTCCTCGCCACCAGCGCCTGGCTCGCGGCCAAGGGGAACGGGCTGGCCTACGATTTCACGATGCCGGACGTGGCGGGGCTGCCTGGGTTCCCGATCGATGCGCGGCTGACCGCGGGGGACAACCTGCTGATCGCGAGCGGATTCGGATTCACCGGGGCCGGGGCGTTCGACCTGCGGCCGGTGCTGGGCGGGGAGTTCAAGGCATCGATTCGGAGCGGGGCCACGATCGTGGTGCCCTAGGTCTTTCGAGGTTGTTCCTGAAAAAATGCCGTCCAAGGCATATGGCTTGGACGGCATTTTTTCCGAGTTCCGTCACCGCGCGGCTTGTCCCGGGACCAAGGCCAGGCTATTCGGCCCGGAGCGACTCCACCGGACTCACCCGCGCCGCCCGGAGCGCCGGCACCGTGGCCGCGGCGACACCGGAGCCCAGCAGCGCCACCGCCGCAAGCCCGATACTGAGCGGATCGGTGGCGCTTACCCCGTAGAGGAACCGGCTGGCCAGCCCCGCCAGGGCCACCGCGGCCCCGACCCCGACCACAGTCCCGACCACGACCGGTAGGAGTCCCTTCCCGACCACGTGCCGCAACACGCTCTGCGGCGTCGCACCCAGCGCCATCCGGACTCCGAACTCCTGCTGCCGGCGAGAAACCGAGTAGCTCACCACCGAGTACACTCCCACCACGCCCAGCACCAGCGCCAGCCCGCCGAACAGTGAAAGGAAGAACCGGAGCCGGAGTGGCTCAGCCATCGCCCCGTCCACCGCGTCCTGCAGGGTGGTAACCCGCGCCACCGCGGCGCGGGGGTCGATCTCCCGGAGCATCCCCCGCACCTCGGTCACCACCTGCTCCAGCGGGCGCCCGGTCTTGAGCATCAGCACCTGGCCGCTCCCGGGTCCCCATTCCTGCTCCAGCGGGGTATAGATCACGAAAGGGTTCTCCCCCGCCACGCTCGCCAGCTTGGCCTCCTCCACCACGCCCACCACGTTGATCGCGGTCGTGTCGCCGGCCTGCCCGGTGCGGATCTGCTGGCCGATGGGGTCCTGCCCCGGCCATGCCCTGGCGGCGAACGACTCGCTCACCAGCCCGACCTCCATCGCACCGGCCCGGTCGGTGGGCTCGATCCCCCGCCCTTTCACGATCTCGAGTCCCAGGGTGCGGAGCGTCCCGGGCGTGATCGGACGGTAATAGGCGTTGGGCGCGTTGGCCCCCTGAAGCCCGGGGTCGGACAGAATGTTCATGGTGCCCTGGTCGCCCCGGTCCCGGAGCGGGAGCCGGTTCATCAGCCCGGCCGAGCTGACCCCGTTGAGCGAGGCGGCGCGAGGTTCCAGCTCTCGAAAGATCCGCCAGCGGTCGGCGCCGGAGAGATCGCTGCCGATCGCGGTGACTTCGATGGCCACCACGTTGGTGGGATCGAGCCCCAGGTTGATGGAGAGAAGCTGGCCCACCGAACGGACCAGCAGCATCGCGCCCACCACCAGCAGCACCGCCACCGCCGCTTCCCCGCCCACCAGCGCCGCATGGATGCGCCCGGTCGACCGCCCCAGACCTCGGCTCCCCCGCTCGTTGGTCAGGCCCTTGAGGTTGCCCCGCAGGAGATCCCGCACCGGGGCGGCGGCCACGCCCAGGCCGACCAGCACCGAGAGCAGGAAGGCGGCGATGAAAGCGGTCCAGTCGAGGGCCACCGTGGCGCCGATGCCGTTCTGGAGCGGGAGGCTCCGGACCAGGACCCCGAAGCCCAGGGTGGCGATGGCGAGCCCTAACCCGCCGGCCAGGAGCGAGAACGCCAGCGACTCGGTGACGATCTGCCGGGCCAGCCGCCCCCGGCCCGCGCCGAGCGCGGCGCGCAGCGCCATCTCGTGGGTGCGGTCGGTGGTCCGGGCCAGAACCAGCGCGGCGACGTTGGCGCACGCCATGAGCAGAAGGAGTATTCCCGCGCCCAGCAGGAGCAGCAGCGCCGAGCTGGTGTTGCCGACCAGCTCGTCCCGGAGCGGGGTGGCGTAGGCGTTCTTGGACTTGTCCCAGGCGGCGGGATAGGTGAACTCCGCGCCCAGGTCGCTGGCGATGCTGTTCATCTCGGCCTGCACCCCGGCGTCGTCGAGGCCGGGCCGGGTGCGCGCCACCAGGGTCAGCCAGCCCCGGCCCCGGTACATCCCCTGGGCGGGATCGAGGATGAGGGGGCGCCAGAGCCGGTACTCGGGGCTCGGGAAGAAGAACCCGCGCGGCATCACCCCGATGACGGTGTGCGGGGTGCCGTCGAGAACGATGCGCTGGTTGAGGATGTTCGGGTTGCCGCCCAGCTCCTGCTGCCAGAGGCCGTAGCTCAGAATCACTACCGGCTCGGTGCCGGGGCGGTCTTCGCCCTTGGCAAAGGCGCGGCCCATCCTCGGGGTGGCGCCGATGACCTCGAAGAGGTTGGCCGAGGTGAGGCCGCCCAGGAGGACGGTACTCTGGGCGTCGGTGCGGAGGGCGGTGCCGGTGGGGACGTAGGCGGCGAGGCCGGTGAAGCTCTTGAGCCCCTCCCGGAGATAGTCGTACTCGATGCCGCGCCAGCTCCCGGAGAAGTAGAGGATGCGGAGCGAGGCTTCGTCGCTCACCGGAAGGGGCCGGAGCAGCACCGAGCGGGTGACGCCGGCGAGGCCTACGGTCGCGCCCAGTCCCAGCGCAAGAGTCAGGATGCCGAGGGCGGAGAAAGCCGGCCGGCGGCGGAACTGGCGGAAGGCGTGGCGGAGGTCGGCCAGGAAGTCGCGTAGCATCGTGATCCCCCATGAGTCGCGGGCCCGCTCCCGTTCGGCGACCTGGCTGCCGAAATGGAGCTGGGCGAGCCGCTTGGCTTCTGATGGCTGATGGCCGATGGCCGACAGCTTCTTTTCTTCCATCTCCACGTGGAAGGCGAACTCCTCGTTCAGCTCCCGTTCCATGGCGCGGGGCCGGAGCAGGGCGCGGAGGCGGAAGAGCAGGTTCCGGAGGAAACGCATGGGGCCTCCTACGAGGTAGCGGAGATGAGCCGGCCGACCCCGGCTGCAAGCCTGCGCCACTGGTCGGTTTCGACCGCGGCCTGCTTCTCGCCGGCCCTGGTCAGGGCGTAGTAGCGGGCCCGGCGGCCGCTGTCGGTGTCCTGCCAGTAGGACCGGATCCAGCCTTCCCGGGTGAGCCGGTGGAGTGAGGCGTAGAGGGACCCCTGCTGGGCCCTAAGCGCTTCCCGGGAAAGGGATTGGATCCGCTCGGAAATCCCCCAGCCGTGCATCGGCTCGAGGGTCAGGACCCTCAAAATCAGGAGATCGAGGGTGCCCCGGATGACGGCGGTATCGATGGACATCGGGCGCTCCTACCTGTCGGAAACCGAGAGATAGAAGGTTTGACGCGGGGAGCCGGGAAAAAGTTGCAACCCGGGGCTTCGGGGCTCCCCCGGGCTCGAGTGAGACTCGCCCGAGCACGGCGCGGGGGCGCGGGGACGCGAGGGCGCGATCTGCCCCGCGCCTTCGCGTCATCGCCACATCGCGTCTTCGGGAGGTATCATTCGGCGGGCCCGGACAGGACCCAAACCTGCCACACCGCCTGGAGAACTCCATGAGCAATACGAGACCGATGATCCGGCTGGCCGCTGTCGCACTGGCGTTGGTGGCCGGGTGCTCCGGTCCCAGCGCCAAGGCC
>DATCXX010000343.1:0-5678 GCA_036565615.1 Gemmatimonadales bacterium
GGTCGCGTAGTCCGAGAAATACGCTTCCTGGGCCGTCATGGCGTTGCGGAGGTCGGTCTTGACCGACGCCAGCTTGGCCTTGTCCTTGGTGGCCGCGAACTTCGGAATCGCGATGGCCGCCAGAATGCCGATGATCACGACGACGATCAGCAGCTCGATCAGCGTGAAGCCCTTCCGGTTGAACATGCGCCCTCCTCTTCAAGCGTGGACGACACCGCCCGACGGCGGCGTCCCGGCGTGCGGCAAGCAGGGTCATGAAAAACATTATGAGATCGCAAGATTCGGTCCCCATGTCCCCGCCCGGGGCCAGTCAGTGCAAACAATTGCCCAGTAAAGAGTTGAAATCTCGCCCAACGGGCTCCACCAGCGCATCAGGCCCCCGATGAGGGCGGCGGCACCGTAGTACCGGCTCAACACCCAATAGTCAAAATCGGTCGAGCAGAACCGCGAACCCCACCGGATTTCTCCACTCCTCCGCTCATTTCCCGCAGTCCCCAAAGCAAAGCGCCCGGACCAGGGCCCGGGCGCTTCAGGAGATGGCTTCGGCCGCTCGGCGGCCTCGCAATGACTCCTCTACCTTGACCTCTCACCTCTCACGCCTCACCTCTCACAGCACTTCCACTTCCTCGGTCAGCACCACCGCCGGCTGCTCCGCTTCCGGCGGTGCCGGAGGCGGGGGCTCGAAGCCCGGGGGCGGCTGGATTTCCAGATCCACGTACCGGTAGTGACCGGTGCCTGCCGGGATCAGGTGCCCGATGATGATGTTCTCCTTGAGCCCGCGCAGATCGTCCTTCGCGCCGCGAATGGCCGCGTCGGTCAGCACCCGGGTGGTCTCCTGGAACGAGGCCGCCGAGATGAACGACTGGGTGGTCAGGCTGGCCTTGGTGATCCCGAGCAGGAGCGGCTCGGAAATCGAGGGCTTGGCCTTCCGCTTGAGGATCCGCTCGTTTTCCTCCCGGAAGCTCAGCTTGTCCACCGCCTCGGCCTCCAGGAAGCTGGTGTCGCCCGGATCGGTGACCCGCACCTTCTGGAGCATCTGCCGGACGATCACGCCGATGTGCTTGTCGGCGATCCGCACGCCCTGCAGCCGGTAGACCTCCTGGACCTCGTTGAGCAGATACTCCTGCACTGCCCGGGGGCCCTTGATGAGCAGGATCTCGTGCGGGTTGACCGGACCTTCGGTCAGCCGGTCGCCGGCGCGGACCCGGTCGCCTTCGTGGACCCGGAGGTGCTTGCCGGCCGGCACTTCGTAGACCTGGGCCGCCTCGCCCTCGACGATGCTGCCGTCCTTGTTCATCGGGTAGACGAAGATCTCCCGCTTGCCGCGCTTGATCTCCCCGAACTTCACCACCCCGTCGATTTCCGACATGGTGGCGGGGTCCTTGGGCCGCCGGGCCTCGAACAGCTCGGCGATCCGGGGGAGGCCGCCGGTGATGTCGCGGGTCTTGTAGGCCTGCCGCGGCATCTTGGTGACCGAGACGCCCTTCACCACCTTGACCGGGGGCGACAGATAGACCGTCTTGTCCCGGCTTTCCTTCTTGGACTTGGAGGGCCACGCCTCGCTCACCGGCCGCTCGTCCACATGGTACTTGGACGACCAGGGGTTGGCCGCGTCGGGCAGGTCGATCGCCCGGCTGACCTGGTCGGTGGGTGAGCCGAAGATGATCCGGGACCCCTCGGCCAGGGTGTACTCCTGGGGGTCCTTCCGGTTCGGGGTGTACACCAGCACCGAGGGGTGCAGCTCCCGGTCCGGATCGGCCGTCACCACCAGCGAGCGGAGCCCGGTGCCTTCGTCGAGCTCCTCGCGGAGGGTGACGTCCTTGACCAGGTCCTTCCAGCGCAGCTCGCCGTCCGACTTGATGATGCTGGGGTCGTTGTAGGGATCCCAGGTGTAGAGAATGGTGGCCCGCTTCTCGGAATCGCCGCGGGTGACGGCGTCGCCTTCCCGCGCGTGCAGGATGGCGCCCTCGGGAACCGGGTACCGGCTCAGCACATGGCTCGCGTCCTTGGGATCGACCACGAGGATGCCTTCCTTGGCCTCCTCGGTGGCCGACTCATCTTCGCGGGTGAGCACGATCCGGATCTCGCCCTTGGTGCCGTCCTCGTACTCGACATCGAGGTCGGTGTATTCCAGGCCCTTGGTGTACTTCACGATGCCGTCCGACCGGGCCCGGCGCTCGGCCTCCTCCGCGATGCGGGACGAGGTGCCGCCGATGTGGAAGGTCCGCAGGGTGAGCTGAGTCCCCGGCTCGCCGATGGACTGGGCGGCCAGGATGCCCACCGCCTCGCCCATGTCCACCATGTCCATGGTGGCCAGGTTGCGGCCGTAGCACATCCGGCAGATACCCCGGCGCGCTTCGCAGGTGAGCACCGAGCGGATCTTCACCTTCTCGATGCCGGCCTCCTCGATCGCGTCGGCGGTCTCCTCGTCGATCAGCTGGCCGGCCTGCACCAGCAGCCGGGCGTCTCCATGCTCGTCCAGCTCGTGCGGATCGAAGACGTCCTCGCCCGCCACGGTGCCCAGGATCCGCTCCTTCAGGGTCTCGATGATGTCCTCGCCTTCCTTCAGCGCGGCGCTCTCGAGGCCCAGAATGGTCCCGCAGTCCTCCTCGGTGATCGTCACGTCCTGGGCCACGTCCACCAGGCGGCGGGTGAGGTACCCCGCGTCGGCGGTCTTGAGCGCGGTGTCGGCAAGGCCCTTCCGGGCGCCGTGGGTCGAGATGAAGTACTCGAGCACCGACAGGCCTTCGCGGAAATTCGACTTGATCGGGCTCTCGATGATCTCGCCGATGCCGCCGGTCAGCTTCTTCTGCGGCTTGGCCATCAGGCCGCGCATGCCGGCCAGCTGGCGGATCTGGTCGCGGCTGCCTCGAGAACCGGAATCGAACATCATGAACACCGGGTTGAACCCGCCGCGGGAGACCCGCATCGAGTTGACCATCGCCTCGGCCACGTCGTTGTTGGCGTGGGTCCAGGCGTCGATCACCTTGTTGTAGCGCTCGCCGAAGGTGATCTGGCCGGTGTTGTAGGCCCGCTGGAAGCGCTCCACCCGCTTCTGGGCCTCTTCGAGCAGCTGGGCCTTCTCCCGGGGAATCTCCAGATCCTCCACCCCGATGGACACGCCGCCCATGGTCGCGAAGTCGAACCCGAACCGCTTGAGCCGGTCGAGGAACTCCACCGTCTCCTTGAGGCCGGCGCGGCGGTAGCTCTGCAGCACCAGCTCGGAGAGGTTCTTCTTCTTCATCAGGTCGTCGCGGAAGCCGAGCTCCGCCACCAGCCGGCGGGGCAGGATGTTGTTGAACAGCACCCGGCCTACCGTGGTCTTCACCCAGCGCGCGTCCCGGTCCGCCGCCTCGGGCGGCGGGATGTACCAGAAGTGGATCTGGGTGTGGTAGGACGTCTTCCCGGTGAGCAGCGCCATCTCCAGCTCGGCGATGCTCCCATAGAACTTGGCATCCTTCCAGAGCCGGGCCTTGGCGACCTCGGGCTTCCCGGCGGCCTTGCGGAGCTCCTCCTCGAGCCCCCGGGGCAGCTTGGTGAGCCAGTAGGACCCCAGCACCATGTCCTGCGACGGCTCCGCCACCGGGCGGCCGTCGGACGGCTTGAGGATGTTGTTGGAGGACACCATCAGCAGCCGGGCCTCGAGCTGCGCCTCGAAGGACAGCGGCACGTGCACCGCCATCTGGTCGCCGTCGAAGTCGGCGTTGAAGGCGGCGCAGACCAGGGGATGAATCCGGATCGCCTTGCCTTCGACCAGCTTGGGCTCGAACGCCTGGATGCCGAGCCGGTGCAGGGTCGGGGCGCGGTTGAGCAGCACCGGATGATCCTGGATGATCTCCTCCAGGATCTCGTACACCTCCGGGCCCTCCCGCTCCACGATCTTCTTGGCGCGCTTGACCGTCTCCGCGATGCCCTTCTCCACCAGCTTGTGGATGATGAACGGCTTGAAGAGCTCGACCGCCATGGCCTTGGGCAGGCCGCACTGGTGCAGCCGCAGCTCCGGCCCGACCACGATGACCGAGCGGCCGGAGTAGTCCACCCGCTTGCCCAGCAGGTTCTGCCGGAAGCGGCCCTGCTTGCCCTTGAGCATGTCGCTCAGGGACTTGAGGGGCCGCTTGCCCCGGCCCCGGATCGCCTTGCTGCGGCGTCCGTTGTCGAACAGGGCGTCCACCGCCTCCTGGAGCATCCGCTTCTCGTTCCGGAGAATGACTTCCGGGGCGCGGTGCTGGATCAGTTTCTGGAGCCGGTTGTTCCGGTTGATCACCCGGCGATACAGGTCGTTCAGGTCGCTGGTGGCGAAGCGTCCGCCGTCCAGCGGCACCAGGGGCCGCAGGTCCGGCGGCAGCACCGGCACCACGTCCATGATCATCCAGGTCGGATTGTTGGGCAGATCCTGGGCCTCGCCGGAATACAGGAAGGCGTCCACGATCTTGAGCCGCTTGAGCATCTGCTTCTTGCGGTGCTGGCTGGTCTCGGTGGCCACCGAGGCCCGGAGCTCGTCGGCCAGCTTGCGCACGTCGATCCGCTCCAGCAGGGCGCGGACCGCCGGGGCCCCGATGTCGGCCCGGAAGCCGGTGTCGCCGTCTTCCCGGGCCTTGGCCCGGAGGGCGAGGTATTCCTCCTCGTCCAGCAGCTGCTGGAACTCGACGTCCTGCTTGCCGGGCTCGATGACCACGTAGCTCGAGTAGTAGATCACCCGCTCGAGGTCGCGCAGGGTCATGTTGAGCAGGTTGCCCATCGGGCTGGGCAGGGTCTTGAAGAACCAGATGTGGGCCACCGGCACCGACAGCTCGATGTGCCCCATCCGCTCCCGGCGAACCTTGGAGAGCGTGACTTCGACGCCGCAGCGGTCGCAGATCACCCCGCGATAGCGGATCCGCTTGTACTTCCCGCAGTGGCACTCCCAGTCCTTGACCGGCCCGAAGATCCGCTCGCAGAACAGTCCGTCCCGCTCCGGCTTGAAGGAGCGGTAATTGATGGTCTCGGGCTTGGTGACTTCGCCCCAGGACCACCAGGAGCGGAGTCCCTGGAGCTCCAGGCGCTCCCGTTCTTTCGGATCGCGGGGACCCCGGATTTCCTCCGGCGCCGCGATGCGAATCGCGATGTAGTCGAAGCTCGAATTTTTGGGCTCGCGCCCGCTGCGAAAATCGATCATTTACTCCTCACCCTCAGCGGTGGTCCCGAGCGTGACCTTCAGTCCCAGCGCCTGCAGTTCCTTGACCAGCACATTGAAGGATTCCGGAATCCCCGGCTCGGGGAGGTTCTGGCCCTTCACGATCGCTTCGTACACCTTGCTGCGTCCGTTCACGTCGTCCGACTTGACCGTGAGCATCTCCTGGAGGAGGTGGGCGGCGCCGTACGCTTCCAGCGCCCACACTTCCATTTCGCCGAACCGCTGCCCGCCGAACTGGGCCTTGCCGGCCAGGGGCTGCTGGGTCACCAGCGAGTAGGGCCCGATCGAGCGGGCGTGGATCTTGTCGTCGACCAGGTGGGACAGCTTGAGCATGTAGATCGCGCCCACGGTGACGTCGCTCTCGAACGCGAGCCCGGTGCGCCCGTCCCGCAGCCGCACCTTGCCGGCGGGGGTGAGCCCGGCGGCCCGGATCAGCTCGTCGGCCGCGGCGCTGACCTCGGCCACCCCGGTCTTGCCCCGAAGCAGCGCGGCGAGCGCGGGGCGG
>DATCXX010000354.1:0-3500 GCA_036565615.1 Gemmatimonadales bacterium
CCGCCGCCACCAGCGCCGGCAGACCGGCGAGGAGCGCGAGCAGCAGGATGCGTCGGTCGTGGCCCAGATTCACGGCAGAAAGGTAAGAGGTAAGCGGTGAGAGGTGAGAGGTGAGAGGTGAGGGTCGGGACGGAGTCCCTCTCACGTCTCACGTCTCACATCCCGTACCGCTGCAGCCGGCGGTAGAGGGCACTCCGGGAAAGGCCGAGGGCCTTGGCGGCGAGACTGACGTTGCCGTCGTGGCGGGCCAGTGCCTGGCGGATGGTTTCGCGCTCCAGCTCCTCGAGATTCATGGGGGAGGCGCCCGGCGGCCCGGCGCGGCCGGCGGGTTGCACCAGCGAGAAGTCCCCCGGCTCCAGGCTGTCGAGCCGGGCGAGCAGCACCGCGCGCTCGACGGCGTGGTCGAGCTCGCGGACGTTGCCGGGCCAGTCGTAGGCCCGGAGCACCTGGGCCACTTCGCTCCCCAGCACCGCCCTGGGCTTGCCGTACCGCGCCGCGTGGCGGCGGAGGAAGTACTGGGCCAGGGGCAGGATGTCTTCGCGGCGCTCCCGGAGCGGGGGGAGATGCAGCTCGATGGTGTTGAGGCGGAAGAGGAGATCCTCGCGGAACCGCCCGGCGGCAACTTCGGCTCGCAGGTCCGCATTGGTGGCCGCGATGAGGCGGACGTCGACCCGGCGGGTCTGGGACGAGCCCACCCGCTCGAGCTCGCCGGTCTGGAGCACCCGGAGCAGCCGGGACTGCTGCGCCATGCTGATGTTGGCGATCTCGTCGAGGAAGAGGGTGCCGCCGTCGGCCAGCTCGAAGCGTCCGGCCCGGTCGGTCTTGGCGTCGGTAAAGGCGCCCCGCACGTGGCCGAAGAGCTCGCTCTCGAAGACTCCTTCGGACAGCCCGCCGGCATTGACCACCACCAGGGAGCGCTCCCGGCGCCGGCTGGCCGCGTGGATCCAGCGGGCCACCACCTCCTTGCCGGTGCCGTGCTCACCGGTGACCAGAATGTTGGCGTCGCTCGGCGCCACCCGCTCCATGAGCTCGAGCACCGGCCGCATAGCCGGCGATTCGGCCACCAGGTCGGGCAATCCGGTCCGACGCAGAATCTGGTTTTCCTGCTCCAGCCGCTGGGAGATCCGGAGCGCCCGGGCCAGCTCCACCTGGGTGCGCAGGGTGGTGAGCAGCCGGGCATTGTCCCAGGGCTTCTCGATGAAGTCGCGGGCCCCGAGCCGCATCGCCTCGACCGCCTTGTCGACGCTGCCCCAGGCCGTCATGACGATGACCGGCAGGGTCGGATCGAGCGCCCGGATCCGGGAGAGCAGGTCGAGACCCTCCCGGCCGGAGGTCGTGTCACGGGTGTAGTTGAGATCGATCAGCGCCGCATCGGCCTGCTCCCGCTCCAGCAGCGCCAGCACGCCTTCGGGAACGTGGGCCGTCACCGTGCGATAGCCCTCCGCCTTGAGCAGGAGCCGGAGCGCTTCGACGATGTCGACTTGGTCGTCGGCGATGACGATCAGGGGCTGGGTCAAGGAAGTCAGGGGCTAGGGAGCTAGGGAGCTAGGGAGCTAGGGAGCTAGGGAGCTGGTTGCTTGAGACGCCGGAGCAGGGCTGACAGCATCCGTCCCACCTCCTCCGCGAGAGTCTCCGCGTGGGCGGTTTCCCTTGCACTGATCAAACCAATCCGACGCACCAACTCGAGATGTGTTTCCAGCTCGGCCAGCGAGCCACGAGCGACGGAGACGTGACGGCGATAATCCCCCCGACTCCCCCGAGAATGACCCTCGGCGAGGTTCGCGGGAATCGAGACCGAGGCCCGCTGAACCTGCGAGGAGAAACCAAACTGCTCCCGGGTCGGCAAGAGTCGACCCAATCGGTAAATCTCGACGGCCAAGGTCATCGATTTTTGCCACACAATGAGGTCGCGATAACTCTTGATCATGCCACCCGGTCCGGTTGAAGAATCCCGGTAGTAGAGCGGCAGGCCTCAAAAGACCCTCAAATCCCCTAGCTCCCTAGCTCCCTAGCTCCCTAGCTCCCTAACCCCTACTCCTTCATCACCCAGCCGTCCTTCACCTGGACGATCCGGTTGCTGTAGCGGGCATTCTCCTCCGAGTGGGTGACCTGCACGATCGTGGTGCCCTCGCGGTTGAGGCCCCGGAACAGCTCCATGATCTCCCGGGCCTGGGCCGAGTGGAGATTGCCGGTGGGCTCGTCCGCCAGGATCAGCCTCGGCTTGGCCACGACCGCCCGCGCCACCCCGACCAGCTGCTGCTGTCCGCCGGAAAGCTGGTTGGGATAGAGATCCTTCTTCCCCACGATCTGGAACCGGTCCAGAATATCAGCCACCATCGCCTGCCGCTCGCCCTTGGGCACGTCGCGATAGGAGAGCGGCGTCTCGATGTTCTCGTACACCGTCAGGTCGTCGATCAGGTGGTATTGCTGAAACACGAATCCGATGAACTGGCGGTTGAGCTCGGCCCGCTGCTTGGGCTTGAGCTGATGCACCGGATGATCCATGAAATCGTAGCCGCCGGTCCAGCCGGCGTCGAGCATGCCCAGGATGCCGAGCAGGGTGGACTTCCCTGCCCCGCTCGGTCCCATCACCGTCACGAACTCCCCTTCGCCGATGGTGAGATCGATCTGGCGCAGCACCCAGGTACGGGTGGGCCCGGTCTGATAGAACTTTTCGACGTTGCTGAGCTGGATCATGGAACCTCAGGGCGTGGCGAATCGCGAAGTGCGAAGAGGAGGGTACTTCCCTTTCCTCGCTCTTCGCAACTCGCTACTCGCTCCGCAGGGAGATAATCGGATCGACCCGCGCGGCCCGCCGCGCTGGCGGCCAGCAGGCCAGGACCGCGATGGTGGCAAGCAGCAGCGCCGCGGCGGTGAAGACTACCGGATCGGCGGGACTCACGGTGAAGAGCACTCGCCGGAGCAGCCGGCTCAGGCCGAGCGCCGCCGGCAGCCCGATCGCCAGTCCGATCACCGCGAGCCGCAAGCCGTGGCCCAGCACGAAGCGGCGCAGATTCCCCGCCTGGGCGCCCAGCGCCATCCGGATCCCGAGCTCCCGGGTCCGCCGGGTCACCAGGTAGGACATCACTCCGTAGATTCCGAGTGCGGACAGCAGCAGGGCAACGCCCCCCAGCACGGCCAGCAGCCAGACCATGAACCGGAGCGGCGAGATCCATCGCGCGAACCCCGCTTCCGCGGTCATGACGTCCTCGACCGGCTCGTCCGGATCCACAGTCCGCGCGACCGCCCGGACCGTCGTAGCCAGGGTGGCGGTCTCGCCCCGGTATCGCACCAGCAGCTTGAAGGGACGGGCCAGTCCCTGCGCCGCGGCGGTATAGAGGACCGGAGCGCTGCCCCGCCCCAGCGGGCTCAGCACCACGTCACCTGCCAGGCCGACCACGGTGAGCCAGGGGCCGGAGTCATCGATGCGAAGCCGCCGGCCCAGGGGATTCCCGCCCGGCCACAGCATCGCGGCGGCGCTCTGGTTGACGACCGCGACC
>DATCXX010000355.1:0-2702 GCA_036565615.1 Gemmatimonadales bacterium
ACCGCGGCCGCTCGGCGGGCGAGGGTGCGCTCCTCGGCCAGCGTGAGCGGCGCGAAGTTGGCGTCGAGGAGCGCGATCGCGCCCCGGCTCTCGTCGGCCGAGCGACGGGGAGAAAGCAGCCCCAGCAGTGCGCGCCGGACTTCCTTCAGCGAGTCGGGATCGGAGGACGCTTTCAGCCGGAGGCGTATGGAGGTGAGGGCGGCCCCCAGCTCGTCATAGAGCTCCGCGGCTCCTGCGGGATCGCCGCTCCGATCCCGCGCCACCGCTTCGGTCCACCGGATCCGCGGCCGCGCCGCCGGGAGGCTGACCCGGGCCAGCAGCGAGTCGCGTCTCAGGGAATCCCGCTCGACCCCCGCCGCGCGCAGGATCAGCCAGTCTTCGATGGTCGGCAACAGCGCTGCGGCGCGCCGATAGGTCAGAGCCGCACTGTCCAGGATGCCGGCCCGATCGTACGACCGGGCGAGAATGACGAGACGGGGGCCCTGTTCTCCCGCCGGCGCGTTCGCGACCGACGCTTCTGCATCCCGGACCGCCTCCTCGCTCCGCTCCACTCTTGCCCTGGCGAGCAGCGCCCGTCCGGCGCCGCCCTCCAGCTGGTCGAGCCAGGGTTCGCCGGCGAGCAGCCGGACCACATTCCCCCAGGAATCCCACCCTGCGGCGGCGCGGGCGGCCAGCAGGGTGATCGCGGGATCGCGGGGTGCTGGGGAGGCCAGCAGCGGCGCCAGCGTCCGGGAGGCGAGATAGGGCCGGCCCGATGCGAGTGCACCGGTGGCCTCGCTCACGAGGGAGGAATCCGAAGCCTGGGGTGGTTGTCCCTGGGCGGGGTGGATCGAGAAGAAGGCGAGCGCGAGGAGGGAAATCACGCGGGAAACTTAGACGCGTGACCTCCCTGGCAGGACGGTCCGGCGATCAGGCAGCGTGCGCCGACGAGCCGGTGCCCGGAATCGGGCGCTGGAGATAGATCGTTCCCTTCTCGAGCCCCATCACCCTGATCTCCTTGGTTTCTTTCGGAATCTCTCTGGGTTCTTCTCTCGGCTCCGGCATCGCGCTTCTCCTGGTCTTCGGTTGCGCTTCTTGCAATGTGATGCTTTCAGGAAGAGAAGCGTTGCATGCGCGCGAGGGATCACGCGAGGGATCAGAGGTCAGGAGTCGGGGGGTCAGGGGACGTTTCACGTGTTCCATGCTGAAACTGACGGGGTGAGGAGGGCGTAAGTACCCTGACCCCTGACCCCTGACCTCTGCCCCCTGGTCCAATGGACACCCTGCGCCAGGATATCAAATACGCCTTCCGTTCGCTCCGGCAGGCGCCCGGAGTCTTCACCGTCGCGGCGCTGTCGCTCGCGCTCGGGGTAGCGGTCAACGTCACCCTCTTCGCCGGGGTGGACATCCTCCTGCTCCGGCCGCTCGACTATCCCAACGAGGCCCGGCTGGTTCAGGTCTGGTCCGACAACAAGGAGCGGGGATGGCAGGAGAGCAGCATCTCGCTTCCCGACTTCGTGGATTGGCGCAAGGAGAGCCGGACCCTCTCCTTCGCCGCCTATGCGGGGGGCAGCTACAACCTCGCCGACGGAGATCGCCCCGAGCGGGTGAGTGGCCTCCGGGTCAGCCCGAATTTCTTTTCCCTGCTCGGCATCGCCCCGGTCCGCGGGCGGCTCTTCACTCCCGATGAAGAGACCCCGGGCCGCGGGAAGGTGGCGCTGCTGGCCGACGCCTTCTGGAAGAACCGCTTTGCGGCCGACTCCGCCGCGGTGGGCCGAACCATTCGCCTGGACGGCGAGGCCTTTACCATCATCGGCATCCTTCCCGCCGCCTTCCGGTTCGGTGGCTACCGCGACATCTACACCCCGCTCGAGATCCCGGCCGACGCCGAGCGGGGGAACCACTCGTACGAAGTGCTCGGACTCCTCAGCCAGGGAGCTTCCCTCGACCAGGCCAACACCGAGCTGGGCGGCATCACCAA
The DNA here is from genome assembly GCA_036565615.1 of Gemmatimonadales bacterium. Lineage (GTDB taxonomy): Bacteria > Gemmatimonadota > Gemmatimonadetes > Gemmatimonadales > GWC2-71-9 > JABFSM01. The sequence goes on from DATCXX010000355.1 coordinate 1,961, forward strand.
ACGCCTGGCGGAGCTCCATCCCACCACCAACTTCGGCATGGGCGCCCATGCCCTCAAACTCCAGGACGAGATCGTAGAAACCGAAGCCCGCCAGGCCGGGATCATCTGCATGGTGGCGGTCACGTTCGTACTGCTGATTGCCTGCGCCAATGTCGCCAACCTGCTCCTGGCCCGGGCCTCGGGGCGGAACCGCGAGCTGGCGGTGCGGTCGGCGCTGGGAGCTGCCCGGGCCCGCCTGATCCGGCAGATGCTCACCGAGTCGCTCATGCTGGCGGCGGCGGGTGGCGTGCTGGGCCTGCTGCTCTCCATCGCCGGGGTACAGTGGTTCGCCACCCTCATTCCCGCCGATTTTCCCCGGGTGGAGCAGCTGGGTCTCGACACCCGGGTGCTGATCTACGGATTCGTGGTCATCGTCGCCGCGGGGGTCCTGGCCGGGATCGCGCCGGCGTTCCAGGTGACCCGCGGCAGCTTGACCGATCCGCTCAAGGATGGCGGCCGGGGCGGGTCGATGGGACTCAAGCACGGCAGACTCCGGGCCTCGCTGGTGGTGACCGAAATCGCCCTCGCGTTGGTGCTGCTCATCTCGGCGGGCCTGCTCATCAAGGCTTCCCTCCGGCTTCAGCAGACCGACCTCGGATTCGAGCCCGGAAACGCGCTCACCTTCTCGGTCTCGCTCTCGGCGCGGGAGTATCCCGACACGGTGCAGGTGCACACCCTCCAGGAGCAGCTCCAGGCGCGGCTC
>DATCXX010000356.1:0-2624 GCA_036565615.1 Gemmatimonadales bacterium
AGGCGGGACGACCCGCGGGATCGGACAAAGCGCCGATCCCGGGGCCGCAGGGATGGAGAACTGCTAGAGGCTTGACGGTGATCGGGTATGGAGCACCCGATCGGCCCGTCTTTCTAATAGACGCCCGGTCCCCGCAAATGGTTTCATCCCAGCGACTGAAGGAACTTGAGGATTGCCCGGGTAGTGGGCACCGGCTGCTCCACGCAGGGGAGATGACCGGCGCCGGGAATCTCCATCAGCCGCGCGCCGGGGATTGCCGCCGCCATCGCCTGCGAGATGGGAGGCGGGGTGATCGCGTCCTCCGCCCCGACCAGGACCAGCGTGGGAATCCCGGTGAGCGTCGCCAGGAGCGGGGTGCTGTCGGGGCGCTCGCGCATGGCGGACAGCGCGCCGACGATCCCCGACACCGGACTCCGCAGGATCGCGGTGCGCACCCGCTCGATGATGTCCGGTGACACCTGCGGGGTGAAGAACCGCGGCAGCATCGCCTCGGCTGCCGCGATCACGCCCTGCTCCCGGACCCGGCCGATCAGCCCGTCACGGGCGCGGCGGCCCTCGGCGCTGTCCGCCTCGGCCCGGGTGTCCAGCAGGATCAGCCCGCGCACCCGCTCCCGCCAGCGCCGCACGAATTCGAAGGCGATATAGCCTCCCATCGAGAGCCCGCAGACCACCACCTGCCCTTCGCCCAGCGCATCCAGCAGCGCCAGGAGATCCTCGGCGTAGGTGCTCATCGAATAGCCGAGGTCGGGGGCGTCGGATTGCCCCATCCCGCGGAGGTCGGGCGCGATCCGGCGAAATCCGGTGAGGCTGTCGAGCTGGTGGCTCCAGACCGAGCGGTCCAGCGGAAACCCGTGCACGAACAGCACGGCCGGCCCCGACCCGCGATGCTCGACCGCCAGGGTCACCCCGTTCACGGTCAGCCGGTCGGCGGGCTCGGTGCTGGGCCGGGCCTGGAAGAAGGCGCCGACTTCCTCGGGCACCGGGACCGGGCGGCCATCTCGGTCGATGCAGACGAACACGAATTCGGCGGTCGCCACCAGCGAGCCGTCGCCGGCCCGGCGCGCCGTCTGCCGCATGGTAAAGCTGGTCCGTCCGTGATGCACCAGCGCCTGATGCACCCGCAGCACGTCGCCGGGAAAGGCGGGCGCGAGATAATCGATGACCGTCTTGCGCACCGCCGGCCAGGCATCGTTGCGCATGAAGACGTCCATGCCCGGCCCCCGCGCCATGACATCCCAGCGGGCCCGCTCGAAGACCCGGAGGAAGGCCGCCTGATTCAGGTGGCCGAAGGCGTCGCAATCATCGGGGTACACTACCTGCTCGACGTCGGCGAGGGACATGCAGGAAATAAGGCGCAAGGGCGCAAAGACGCAAAGAAAACTGCCTTGCGTCCTTGCGTCTTTGCGTCCTTCCGTCCGTGCCCCTTACTTCCACCATGCCCCTGCACCTCATCCAGACACTCCCCGAATACAGCGACCTGATCGAGCGCCTCCGGCTCGAGCCCCTGGTGGCGGTCGACACCGAGGCCGCCAGCTTTCATCGCCACAAGGACCGGGTCTATCTGCTCCAGCTCTCCACCCGGACCGAGACCCACCTGGTGGATCCGCTCGCCGTTGCCGGGCTCCCCGGGTTCGGCGAGCTGCTGGCCGATCCAGCGATCGAGCTGGTGTTCCACGACGCCGATTACGATCTCCGGCTGCTCGGCTACGAGTTCGGGTTCCGCGCCGCCACGCTGTTCGACACCCGGATCGCGGCCCAATTCCTGAACGAGCCGGGCATCGGTCTCGCCGCCATGCTGGAGAAATACGTCGGGGTGACGCCCGACAAGCGGTTTCAGCGGGCCGACTGGTCGGTGCGGCCCCTGACCCAGCCGATGCTGGAGTACGCCGCCATGGACACCCGCCACCTCCCGGTGCTGCGGGACATTCTGCGCGACCGTCTCACCGAGCGAGGCAAGCTGACCTGGGCGGAAGAGGAATTCGCCCTCGCCACGGCGGTGCGCTGGCCGGCACCCGAGTCGCCCGAGGTCGCCGCCCTCTCCATGAAGGGAGCCCGGGCGCTCTCTCCGCGCGGGCTGGCGGTCTTTCGCGAGCTCTACGTCTGGCGCACCCGCACCGCGGAGACTCTCGACCGGGCGGCGTTCCGAATCATCGGGAACGAGGCCCTCATTGCGCTGGCCGAGCGCACCCCCAAAGACGCCGCCGGGCTGGCCGCGATCCCCGGAGTCGGGAAAGACCTGGTGGAGCGCCGCGGCAAGGAGATCCTCGACGCCATCGAACGGGGACTCCAAGTGCCCGAGGCCGACCTCCCCCGCTTTCCCCGCGCCGCCCGGTACCGCAACGACCCCGCGTTCGACGGCCGGCTCGAACGGCTCAAGGCGCTCCGGGTCCGCCTGGTGGGCGAGCTCGACCTCCAGCCTGGGGTGATCGCCCCCAACTGGCTGCTGGAGGGAGTGGCCCGGGAGGCTCCCAGGAGCATGGAGGAGCTGGGCAAGGTGGACGGGATCCGGCGCTGGCAGATCGCTCAATTTGGCAAAGAGTTATTGGGCGCAGTAATATAGAAGTAGCATTAACTACTATGATGATGGGTTAGGGATTGGCGATCGGGAGTTGGGGGGCGACCCC
>DATCXX010000371.1:0-4377 GCA_036565615.1 Gemmatimonadales bacterium
GGTCGCGGCCGTGCCGGCGATGGCGGCGGATTCGAGCTACCGCTTCGTCGTGGTCGGCCATGTCCGGCGCGACCAGCGCGGGGGGCTGCTGCATCCCCGGCTGGGCGAGCTGATCGACCGGATCAAGAGCCTCAACCCCGACCTGGTTTTTCTGACCGGTGACATGGTCTGGGGGGACGTGGACCGCAATCCGGCGAACGCCGCGGAGGTGGAACGCGAATGGCAGGCCCTGGATTCCGCGCTGGCGACGCTGCCGATGCCGATTCACCGGGTACCGGGCAATCACGACATCAGCGATCTGGGGACCCGGGATCTGTATTTCAGGCGCTACGGGCGGCTGCCCCAGGCTCTCGAGATTCGCGGCTCGCGGTTCCTGTTGCTCTCCAGCGCCTGGATTCCGCCGGACGGCGACACCCGGCACAATCCATTCGTCCGCCCCAGGGCGCTGGACTCGGCGCAGGTGCAGTTCCTCCGATCGGAGCTGGGTCGTCCCGACCGGTTCGATCACACCTTCGTGTTCCAGCATCACACCCTGTGGTGGGAGCCCGAGGCACCGTGGTGGCGCGAGGTGCACCCGGTGCTGCGCCAGGCCGGCGTCGACGCGGTCTTTGCGGGGGACTACGGCCCGCTCAAGTTTTCCTTCACGGAAAAGGACGGGGTACGCTACTACCAGAGCTCGATCGAGGGGGACGTGTCGCTGGGGATCCTGCGGGAGCTGATCTCGAGCCGGCTGCTCACGGCGCAGTTCGACAACTTCCTCCATGTGACGGTGCGCGGGCCCCGGGTCGACGTCGAAGTCCGGACGGTGGGCGAGACGTCATCCGGCAAGTATACCCCGGAGCGCTGGCGGGAGGTCAATCTCTGGGAGGCGCCGCCGCCGCCGCTAACGACTCGTCTCTGGAGGGTGGTGGGGAGTCCCCGGCGGCTCGCGGTGCTGGCCCTCTTCAGCGCCGGGATCTTCGCCGCGGGGTGGTTGGCCGGGCGGCGATGGCGGCGCCGCCCCGGGCAGGTCAGCTGAGCGTGTCCGACCGCTCCGGCGCCGTGGTGATGCGGGCGGGTCGACGCCCCGTCAGGTAGCCGAGCCCCTCTCCCCAGGACCAGGCCAGCACCAGCACCCCCAGCGCGGGCAGGGCGCCAAGGAACTTCGCCGCCGTGCCCCCGCTCGCAAGGGCTTTCGCGGCCAGCCGCCCGAACAGGAGGACCGGCAGCGCCGGGGCCAGTAGTACGTGGAGCAGGCGGCGGAGGAAAGACAGGGTGCTCACCCGGGTCGCGCCGAACAGCCGCCCGAAAGCGTAGCGTTCGTACACCGCATCGCGGAACCGCACGTTGCGACGGACCCTCACTTCGGCGGCGGGCGCGAGCCACAGATCACCGAACCGCTTCCGCAGCTGATCGTGGACTTCCGGCTCCAGAAACCCGGTCTCCCAAACCGGCGCGATCGCGGAGAGCTGCGACCGGTGGTAGGCGACGTTGCACACGCTGAGCGACGGGGTCGGGCCTTCCGCCGCAGGCCGCATGTACCGGAAGAAATCCACGTAGCAGAACGCCCACGCGGCGGGCGACGCCCCTTCTCCCGGCTCCACCAGACCACCGACCGCGCCCCGTCCCTCCCACGCCGTCGCCGTCAGCGTCGCGACCCAGGAGGGATGGGCAACGCAGCTGTCCTCGGTCAGCAGCATGCGCGAGCCCCGGCAGGCATGAAGCGCCATCGCGGCCAGCGCGATCGGGGTGCGGCACCCGTCGCGCGACAGCAGGGTGACCGAAGGGTGCCGCTGCCGGATCGGGGCGAGATCGCCGAGCCCGGGATCGGCGGCCACGATGACATCGAAGCCCGGCGCGTCCCGCTGGGCGGCGAGGGCGTCGAGGCAGCGGCTCAGCTGGGGCAGGCCGCAGATCGCCACCACCGCCACACTGACCGAATCGTTTGCCATGCGGCTAGGGCTCACCGGTGAGGTAGCCTGCGCCCTCGCCCGCGCTCCAGGCCGCGAGAAGCAGGAGCAGCGCGGGGCTCGCCATCACGAACCGGACCGGGGTTCCCGGGCCATGCCGGAGCAGGATCCGGAGATACAGGAGGGCCGGGAGCAGCAGGGCCGTGATCGCCCGGATCCCTCGCTCGGATGGAGACGCCCGGGCCACCCGGGTTACCGCATAGCGCCGGCCCCACGCGAATCGCTCGGCGAGCAGCGGCGCCAGGCGCAGCCCGGACCGGGCCTGGTCCACCACCGCTGTGGGAGCAAACCAGAGCACGCCCCCGTCGCTGCGCAGCCGGTCGTGCACCTGGGTCTCGAGGTAGCGTTCCCTCCACAGGGGGCGGGTGGCCTCGAGGGCCGGCCGCTTGTAGCTCAGGTTGCAGGAGGAGAGGAACTCTCGGGGGCCTTCGGGTTGCGCGGAGCGGGAGCGGCCAAAGTCACAGGCATAGACCGCCCAGCTCAGCGCGCCCCGTCCCGCCCATTCGATGGCGCCGCCGATCGCCGGGTGGGAGAGCCGCGCATGGAGGCCGAGCAGGGTGGCGACCCACTCCGGTCGAGGCACGCCCCGGTCCTCGAGCAACGCCACCATGTCTCCGGTGGCGGCCGCGAGGCCCGCGGCGCGGCGCTGGTCGATGAGCTCATGCTGGCCGGCGGGAGATCCCGGTGTCCGTACGGTAGGGAGGCCCCCCAGCGCCATGAACCGAAATGCGGGGAACTCCCCGCGAAGGGCGGCGAGGTCTCCCACCGTGTCATCGCAGGGGATCAGTACTTCGACCCCCGGACTCGGGGCTTGCGGTGCCAGCGCCAGGAGACACCGCCGCAACTGCTCGCCGCCGTCCACGATGGTCACGACAACCGAGCAGCGCATCGCTCTCCAGCGAGGGGATTGGCAGGGGCTGCCTGGGCAGAATACGACGAGTGGGACGGAAAGAGAATGGTTCCCGGCAGCCCCAGGGGGGGTCCGGTGACCACCCTGGAAGCCGGGGCAGCAACTCCGCTAACTTTGTTTCGGGCGGTTCCCTGAAGGGAAGTCGGGGCGTCGTTCCTGGCACAGAAGATGCATCTTTAGGTCAAGTTCTCCGTGCGTCTTCCCAGGCAGAAAGGCTCTGCGGTTTCGTGAACCCGCTGCAGCGTATCGCCCGTCACACCCGGCTTTCGCTCGAGGCATACCGGCCGGCGCCCAGCCCGCCGCTGCTGGTGCTGTTCATCAATTCCATCTGCAACATGAAGTGCGAGCACTGTTTCTACTGGACGGCGCTCAACAAGCGCGACGACCTCACGTTCGAGGAGATCGTAGCGCTGTCCGAGTCCCTGGGCCGGATCGAGAATTTGAACCTCTCCGGGGGGGAGCCATTCCTCCGCCCCGAGTTCGCCGAGATCTGCCGGCAGTTCATCCGGAAGAACGGGGTCCGCCAGATCTACGTGCCCACCAACGGGTACTTCACCGACCGGACGATCACCGCGATCAAGAAAGTGCTGGAGGATCCCGAGATCCAGCTGTTCGTGGCCGAGCTCTCCCTGGACGGCATGCCGGAGTTTCACGACAAGTTCCGGGTGGCGCGCCACGCCTTCCGGAAGGCCATGGAAACTTACGATGCGCTGGCCCGGCTGCAGGAGAGCGATCCCCGGCTGCGGATCCATTCGATTTCCACCGCGACCCAAGTCAACATCGCCGAGATCCGGAAGCTCACGACCTATCTCTACCAGCGCTGTCCCAAGATGGATCACCACAACCTGGCGGTGATCCGGGGCGACCGGAAGAACAAGTCGCTGCTGGCTCCCGATCTCAAGGAGTACGAGGACCTCTACGAGTACATCCAGCGGCTCTGGTCGCCCCGTGAAGTGGGGCGCTACGGCGCCATCGTGGAGCCGCTGCTCCAGTGGGCCAAGGTCGCGACTCTCCGGGAAGACCGGCAGGTGGTCTCCTGCCTGGCCGGAAAGATCTCCGGCGTGGTCTATGCCAACGGCGATGTGGGCGTGTGCGAGATTCACCAGCCCATCGGCAACCTGCGGAAGAACACCTTCCCGGAAATCTGGTGGTCCGATCAGGCGAAGGCCCTGCGGGAATCCATCGCCCGCAAGGAGTGCCACTGCACCACCGAGGTGTTTCTCTGGTCCAGCGTGGTCTACCAGCCGCCGGAGCTGATTCGGGCGATGGCCGCCACCCGGCCCTGGCGCAAGCCGCTGCCTCTCCTTCCCGAAGAGCGAGTGCCGGTGACCCTGGCCGATGGTCCGGGGGCCGACGCGGAGACGCCCCGCCCCGAGGCCGAACAGCCCGCCCCCGTTGCCGAATAGCCCTGCCAGCCTCCGCCTGGTCATCGGCGGGCACGTGGACCACGGCAAGAGCACCATCATCGGCCGGCTGCTCGCCGACACCGGCTCGCTCCCCGACGGAAAGCTCGAACAG